>JBCCHV010000035.1 GCA_039028635.1 Acidobacteriota bacterium | reverse complement strand
GCGGCCGAACCGGTACCCCCGTCCAGGGCGGCCCAATCCAGGGCGGATCCGTCCACAGCGCCGATGGCGCTGCCTCGCCCGTTGGGCTCGGACGCCGAGTGCTCGCTAGCACACGGCGACTTGCTGGTGAGAGCCGAGGAATCTGAACCCTCGCGGCCGGACCGGTACCCCCGTCCAGGGCGGCCCAATCCAGGGCGGATCCGTCCACAGCGCCGATGGCGCTGCCTCACCCGTTGGGCTCGGACGCCGAGTGCTCGCTAGCAGGCAGCTGAAAAAGTCATCGGCAACCTGCGACCGAGCCCGGGAGGGCTCGGCGGCGGCAAGGCCGCCGCGACGGGAGAGGAGGCCCAAGAACCGCGCTTCTTGGGCCGGAGAGGGGCGCGCAGCCCCTCTCGGAAAAAACAGCTAGCAGCGCTGGAAAAGTCGCGAAGCGGACTTTCTCAGCAGCCTGCTAGCCGCCTTCGGTGAGCGCTTTGTAGGTCTTGAGGTTCTGAATCGCCACCGCCCGCTGGCCGAGCTCGTCGTAGAGGCCGGCGAGGTTGAAGTAGGCGTCGGCGTAGGCGGGGTCCGCCGCCAGGGCGAGCTGATAAGCCTCGATGGCGGCTCGAGGCCGGCCGAGGTCCTGCAGCGCCACGCCGAGATTGAAGGCGGCGGTGGCGTCTGCCGGTCGCAGCCGGGTGGCCTCCCGATAGTGCCGCTCGGCGGCCTCGAGGTCGCGCTGCTCGTGGAGCAAGCGGCCGAGGTTGAGATGCGCTTCCGCAAGGCGAGGATCCCGGCTCAGCGCCTCTCGGTAGGCGTTGATGGCCGCCACCCCGTCCCTCGCCTCGAGGTCACGGCCCTGGTCGAACCACTGGCGCGCCGAGCGCTCGGGACGGGCCGCTCCCGGATGGCTCAGCACGGTGCCGCGGACCGCCGTCGTCTTCGCCGGTAGCGGCTCGAAGGGCAACAGGCGCTGCCCGGACTCCGGCTGCCAAGCTTCGCCACGGCAGCGGGCCACCACTCGCCCTCCTTCGGCCGTCACCTTGACCGCCGACAGCGAGCCCTGGGGTGCAATCTGGCGTCGCAGGGACGCCAAGGCCCGCCGAATTCGGCGGGCCGGTACCGATCGCCCTTCGAGCTCGCGGGCGGTGCGCAGCAATACCAGGTCTTGGAATCCAAAGCGGTAGCCACGCCGAGCGCTACCGCGCGGCGCCAGCACGCCGGCGGCGACAAAGGAACGCACCCGCCGCGGCGTGGTGGCGAGCAGTCGCGCCACCTCGCGGGTGGAGTAGCCGGAATCGAGTCGGGAAATCTCAGTCGAGCGGTTCAACGCCATCCGTCCCGGAGCACCGCCGTCAACCGGACTGGGCGGCCTTCTCGGCGGGTTCCTCGGCTTCTTCGACGGCGGCGCGCTTGGCCGGCTTGCGGCCGGCGTCCTCGCCTTCGTCGCCGTCCCCGAGGCTCGCCTTCAAGGCCGACATGAGGTCGATGATCTGCGCCTTCGGTGCCTCCTCCGGCGCCGCCACGATCTCCTCGCCTTCGACCTTGCGATCGATCATCGCCTGGACCTTGGCGCGCACTTCGTCGTGGTAGGACGAGGGATCGAACTTCTTGGCGGTGGTCTGCTCGACCAGCATCAGCGCCAGGTCGAGCTCGGCATCGGTGACCTCGGCACCCCCGATCGGAACGTCCTCGAACTTCTTGATATCCGCCGGATAGCGCAGCTGCTGCATGATCAAGCCCTCCCGGAAGGGGCGCAGCAGCACCAGATACTCCTTGCCGCGAGCGGCGTACTTGCCGAGGGCCACCCGACCGGTCTGCACCATCGCCTTGGCGAGGAGCTGGTAGGGCTTGTCGCCGCCCTTGTCGGGGCCGAGATAGTAGGACTTCTCGAAGTAGATCGGATCGACCTCTTCGATGGGCACGAACTCGACGATCTCGATGGCGTTGGTGGCCGGAGGATTGACCGCCTTGATCTCCTCCGGCGAGAACAGCACGTACTGACCCTTGGCGAACTCGTAGCCCTTGGAGATCTCGTCCTTCTCCACCAGGCGGTCGTCGGTCGGGCAGTAGTAGCGGTAGCGCAAGCGCGTCCCGCACTCCTTGTGCACCGAATTGAAGGAGATCGCCCCGGAGGTCTCGCCGGTCGTGTACAGCTTGATCGGAATCGCCACCAGGCCGAAGGAAATCGTTCCGGATCCCATCGCGCGCGCGGTCATAGTCGAGCGAGCCTAGCACAGACCATCTTGCCAAACTTCTCCTAAGTGCTGACCAACACAGACTTTTTCCACTTTCCGGCAAGCCGTCGCCGGAAACGACGACGGCGCCGGAGTGAGACCATCACCCCGGCGCCGGAAAGAGTCGCCATCACCCTGCCATGGCGTACGCTCCCTGCTCGTCTACTTGACCCGAAGGAAATTGAAGACCACGTGATCCCCCTCCATGTTGCCATAGAGCCGGTACTTGCTGAACTTGCTGCTGACCACCGGCTTGGCCTGGTACATGAAGCCCTTGTAGCCATCGCCTGACAGCTTCTTGATGCCAGCGACATGGGTTGATTTTGCACTGACCACCTTGCCAGAGCTCACGATCTTCTCGAACTCCGCCAACAGGCCACCGCTCCTGTCGGCCTTCAACAACTTCTTGGAGATGCCCTTTTCGATCGATGCCGACACCTTACCGCCCGCACCGCCGCCAGCCTTGCCGGCTCCCCCATGGGCTCCCCCTTTGACTCCACCACCTTTGACTCCACCACCCTTGCCCGCCGAGGTGGCGAATCCGCGCGAGCTGTGGGTCGTCAAGGACGACTTGTACATCGGGCTCATCGGTCCCCGCATCCCACCCCGAGCCATCATCGGAGCCACTCGGTAGGTTCCGATCTCGGTGCGGAAGGCGACGTACTTGAACTGCGTCGGAGTCGACTTGGCGAGGGCCGAGGTGCCTGCAACGCGGGTGGTGTTGGACACCGCCGAGGTGCCGAGCAGGGACTTGGTGCCGGCGGTCACCGATTTGGTGGTCGCCGCCGACTTACCCGAAGCCATGGCGATCGAGAGCTGGGAAGACGAGCCCATCCCCTTGGCGACGGCGGCCCCCTTGAGAGCCGCCTTCCCCAACATCGAACCGACTTTCGCGATCCCCTTGCCGAGCACCACCAGGCCGCCCAAGATCTGCGGCGCATGGCCCGTCGGATCGATCAGGCTGGTCGGCGCATCGAAGGCGTAGGCGTAGGCGTTGAAGGTGTCCTGGCGATCGATGCTGCCGGCCGGCCCATCGTCCGCCGTCAAAAAGCGCCCGGTGACGGGATCGAGGTAGCGCGCCGAGAAGTAGTAGAGATCACCCCCGGAATCGAGCTCGCGGCCGGTGAACTTCGGACGCACGTCGTTCGGCCCCTGCGCCTCCGCCAGGGCGCCATAGGCGGCGTAGGCATAGCGATTGACCACCTCGCCGGACTGATCCGTCGTCATCTGCGTGCTGCCCAGGTGGTTGCGATGCAGGAACAAGGTTCCCGGCGCCGGCAAACCGTCGGCGCGGACGGCGTCTTCGCCGGTCGTCACCGCCATCACGGACTCGCCATCGTCGAGGCCCAGGTAGTGGGTCGAGAGCTCGCTGCCGTCCGCTCGCGTCACCTGAAAGTCGGGCGTGACATAGAGCGTCGCGAGCCCAGTCGGCGCCACCTTGGTGAGGCGGATACCCTCCGGATCGTAGGTCATCGTCAGGCGCGGCTCGGTCTCGCCTTCGCCACGCACCGCGCGGAGCTGCGCCAGGCTGTCGTACTCGAAGTTCCAGACCTGGCCACCGCTCGCCCGGCGCACCATGCTGCCAACGTCGTCGTACTCGGCGGCATAGACCTCGTTCCCGCCGCTGGTTCCGCTCTCGATGCGGTGGTAGCGATAGCGATAGTCGATGTCCCCGGCCCGAATGAGATTGCCGGCGCGGTCATAGCCGTAGATCTTGGTGCCGTTCGCACCCACCGCCTCGGTCAGGCGCAGGTTCTGGTAGCGGTAGACGTGCGACAGATCCTCGCCGTCTCCCGGCAGCCGGTCTTCGATGTCGCGAACCCGAGTCAAGCCGTCCCAGGAGGTCGCGGTATCGAGATAGGGCCCTGAGGGCGCCTCGATGCGATGACTCCAGAACTGGCCCGTCGGGTAGTAGCCGCTCTCCTCGACCACCTGCGAGGTCGGATAGCGGTAGCGGCCCGGCTCGCGCAGCGCCGTGTACTCGTCGAGCTCTGCCAGAACCTCCCCGGCGAAGGCGAGCTCCACCAGATTGCCGCCGGAGTAGCGGCGCTCACCGACGGCGCCGTCCGGGAAGACGATGCGACGCTGGCGCCCCTGAGGATCGTTGTCGTAGCGCGTGGTGAAGACCCCAGCGGTCGCTTCGCCGGCGAGGGTCAAGGTCTCGGTAGACATCTCGTTGACGGTGTCGAAGCCGTAGGTGGTGCTGGCTTCCTCGCCACCGTCGGCGTCGTAGATCGTCCAGCCGGTGTTCATGCCGAGACCCCGCGACACCTCCGGGTCGTCATATTGGAACTCGTAGCGACGACCATCCGGCAGGAACTGACTCTGCATCCGGCCCAGCGGGTCGTACTCTTGCCGTTGCTCGCCATAGCCATCGGCATATACCTGCAGCCATTCGGTGCCCTGATAGTCGAATCGGCTCGCGCCCCGGTCCGGTGAGCTCACCGCCACCATGCGATCGAGGGAGTCGTACTCGAGGGTGGTGGTCACTCCGTTGGGATTGTCCTCGGTGGCGGGATCGGTGGCAGCCACCATCCGACCGAGGGGGTCGAACTCATAGGTCGAGGTGGCATTGCCGTCCCCCGGCACCACCGCCGACACGACCTTCAGCTCGTCATCGAAGAAGCGGCTGTTGGCGACCGCGCGATACGGATCGGGGCCGGTGGTGTCCCACCCCTGCTCGGTGGTCTCGGTGTCGACGTAGGTCGTGGTGTCGACCACCGTCTGTCCACCTTGGGGACCGTTGGGCCGGGTCTCGCGCACCGGCCGGCCGATCAGATCGCGCTCGGTGGTGGTCCACAAGGGCGAGCCGCCGCCGGCGCTGCAGGCACCTCCGAGCCCCCCGAAGAAGGGCAGCGTCGACTCGATCTCCTCGTCGTCCGCATCGAAGACCGTGCAGTTTGCGATCTGATTCGACTCGCTGCTGTCCTCGACCGTCTTGTAGGTGCGCTCGCGACCGTCGAGGTACTCCCAACTCGCCAGCAGGTCGCGAGCGCTGCCCGTCGGCCAGTCCTGGAGCTCGTCGGTGCGCACGAAGATGCCGCCTCCGGCGTCGCTGCCGTAGGAGACCGAGGTCGTGGTCGTCACCGGCACGGTGACTCCCTGGGCCAGACATGCCGCATCCGAAGCCTTGCCCTCGGGCGACGCCACCTGCAGGGTCACGGGCCGTCCGAAAGCGTCCGGACAGATCACCTCGAGGTTGCCGTTGGGCTGTCGGTCGAGTACCTGCAGACCGAAGCGGGCATCGAAGGCCTTCTCGACCACCAGGCGATTGCCACCATCCTCGGGCAACGGCGGCGAGGAGACTCGCACCGGGAAGGTGTTGAGCTGGTCGTACTCATAGGTTCCCGTATCGCCCTGGGGATTTGTCGCGGCCACCACGTTGCCGTAGACGTCGTAATCGTAGGCAAAGGTCATGTAGGTCGACGACCGATCGTCCCATTGCGAGTCGCTGAGCTCGTTCAAGGTGCCGCCCTCGACGTCGTAGGTCTGACGACGCAATTTGAAGTCGACTCCCTCTTCGAAGGTCTCGAATTCGAAACAATCGGCGCTTCGGGACTGCTTGGTGAAGAGCGGATAGCCGAGCTTCCAATCGCCGTTGACATCGAGGTTGGCGTAGCGGCTGCAGCCGTAGACATTGTCCTCCGGACCGAGGTCGCGGCCCTGCCGGTCGACATAGCCGAGGTAGGCCTCGAGGGTGCGGTTGCCGTACTCGTCGTAGGCCATCTCGCGGCCGATCGAGAGGTCGTACTGGCCGTAGGTGTACTCATCGCGACGGTACTCGCTCTCGAGCACCTCGTACACCGGCGGCGACTCCGAGCCGCTCCCGGTGGCGGTGACCCGGCTCTGCCATTCGAAGGCGTCGACGGTCATCAACGCCCCGGGCTGGCAGCGCGGATCCGGCGAGCTCTCGCTGCAGCGAATCTCGGTGTGAGCCACCCGGCCGTTGAGCGGATAGTCCTGATGAAAGACCTGGAGGTTCTCGCGCCCCAGGCTCTCTTCGCGCCGCAGGTGGGTCTTGAAGCCCAGCCAGCGTTGCGACAGGAGATCGAGCTTGGCCTCGGTGTAGTGGTAGCTGTCCTGATAGTCGTAGCGCGCCGCCTGGCGTGCAGGATCGGTGGTCTCGCGAGTGTTGGCGACCACGTAGACGTGGCCGCCGACCACCTCTTGAATCGGGAAATTGGCCGAGATGTCGTCGTAGCGGTATGGCACCGGCGTGGTGAAGTGACCGAGGCCGTTGGGGTCGTCATCGACGGCCGCCTCTCGCAGCCCTTCGATGGCCGACGTCGTGCCGTCGCTCGAGCGGGTGTAGACCTCGCTGCTGGTGAGCGGTGCGTACTCGATCTCGTAGCGCCCGCCCAAACCGTTGGTGATGGTGGTGACCAGGTCCGGGAACAGTCCATCCACCAAGCCGACGGTGATCTCCGAACGGGCCGTGAGCTCGGCCCCGAAGCCGATCACGTCGACCATGCCGTCACCGTTGACATCGCCAGCCGTGAGCAGCCGCGACGGCTGTCCGCCGGTGAAGGTCGGCAAGGACTCCTGGTCCCAGCCGGTCTGGAGAAAGGCCTCGCCGGACGACACCGCGACCTTGGCCCCGGTACGACTGAATCCCACCACGTCATCGAGACCGTCGCCGTTGATGTCGAGCACCAGGCGGGGGTCGTCCCTCGACCAGGGAACGGTGCTCTCGGCGCTGAAATCGCTGTTCCAGGTCACCGGGTCGAGAAACCCGTCGCCGGTGGAAAAGGCCACCTGCACGCCGTTGCGGAAACCGACGATGTCGGAAAGACCGTCACCGTTGACATCGGCCATGTAGCGCGGATGCTGACCCGCCGACCAGCCTTGGCCGAGGCTGAAGTGAGGGTAGCCGGTCTGGTTCTGGCTCCACGGCTGAAGGGAGAAACCGCCCTCGGCGTTGCCCTGACAGATGCCCACCTTGATGCCGTCCTCGCCAAAGCCCACGATGTCCGCCAAGCCGTCCCCATTGACGTCCGCGAGATAGCGCAACTGCTGCCGGCCGACCCACCAGGAAGCACCGGTGAAATCGGACTCGTTCCAAACCCGCGGCGTCTCGAAGGAGGTGCCGGTGGACAGAGCGACCATGGTGCGATCGTGGAATCCGACGATATCCGCCAGACCATCGCCGTTGACGTCGTTGAGCATGCGCGGATTGCGATCGGCGATCCAGGCTCCGGCAGAGGGATCGCGACCGAAGTGAGGATAGGCCTGGCTCGACCACAGGCTGGGGTCGAAGCGCGAGCCATTGGAAGGCGCCACCTGCACGCCGGCCAGTCCGAAGCCCACCACGTCGCCACGGCCATCACCATTGACGTCCGCCACCTCGCGCGGCATCTCTGCGGTCCAGCCGGTTCCGAAGTCGTCGTTCCAGGTCGACGCCGGAGCGAAGCGTAGGTTTTCCTCCGCCAGGGCGACCCGCGTATCGAAGCGAAAGCCGACGATATCGAGACGGCCGTCGCCGTTGACGTCCGAGAGATAGCGTGGATTGGTCTCGATGTCCCAGCCGGTGACGAACTCGGTGCTCAGCCAGGAGCCGTCGTTCTCGAAGGTCTGACTCTGGTCCTGCCAGTCGAACTCCGTCGGCGGCAAACAGACCTCGCCCTCGCCGCCGCACGCCTGGACGCTCACCAACCGGCTACGACCGGTGCCAGGAGCGGCCTCGTAGTCGAGATGGAGGGACGGCGCGGCCTGGCCCGCGACCTCCGCCGTGATGCTCTTCAAACGCGCCCGGGTGACCACCGGATAGCCGCCGATGTACTGGCGAATGACGTCGGGCCGCTCTTCGTAATGGAAGGTCACGAAGCGCTGCGCCGCGGCGCCGTCGCGGTGCGAGGTGTAGGCGATCGAGGCCGGATAGTACTGTCCGTCGTCACTGCCCCGGCCGAGGGGATCGTCGGTGTAGCTCACCCGCATGACGTTGCCGTTGAGATCGGTCACCTCGTCGAGGGCCCACACCCGCACGTCGCCATCGCCGCCCGCGGCCTCGACCCGGCTGTCGTCGTTGACGCCGTAGGTCGAGCGCGTGCCGTCCTTGGCGATGATCGAAAACCAGCAGGGACCGCTGCCACAGGTGCCGTTGCTCTCGTTGCGAGCGTTGGCGACCACCTTCGACCAGCTCTCGCGCTCGGTGCGCATCTCGGTGGTCGTGCCCGCGGAGGCGATCGCCAACAGGCGCTCGCCGTTCATCTCGAAGCGATCATCGCCATCGTAGGAAATCCCGCCCTTGAAGCCGTCTTGGCGGAGATTGGCACTGGTGCGATCGATCGCCTGCAGGCCCGAGAGATCGAAGCCCATCCCCAACATGCCGTTGCCGCTCGCACTCGAGTAGGAGAGGGAGAGCTCGGGTCCGAGCTCGGCGGTCCCCGGCGGCAGCGGGATGGGAATCTGGTAGACCGCGGCACCGCGCTGATCAACGCTGAACTCGGCTTCCAGGCTTCCCTGGGTCAGGGATGCGCCCGCGCGAGGATCATCATCCTGGCCTCCAGGACCGGAGGTGGTGCAAGCCCAAAGGAAGAGGAAGGCGGCCAACATCGCGGCCGGCCCGGCAACGACTTTTCGGATACCAAAGCGTGGAATAGGCATGACAGCTCCCTGACATTAAGTGCTGGAGAATGAATAGGCTCAGTAGACGGACCAGATGCGAAGCGGTCCTCGAGCCACCGGAACGACATCGCCGAGATCGATCGTCAGGCGCCCAACGCGGCGCGCGATCGTGCTGCGATGTCGGGGATCGAAGGAGGTGAAGTCGACCTCCCAAAGACTCGGATCGATGGCGCTCTTCGCCGCCGTCACCGAAGCGATCACGAAGCGGTCGGCGATCAGCCGCGCCATCGGCTCCGGAGCCCCCGAGGCCGGGGCCCGGGCGACGAAAACGGTGGCCGCATTGAGGGCCCGCGCGCGGTCGCTGGCGCCGCCATCGCGGCGCTCGCGGGCGAGGGCCTCGAAAGCCTGCCGGCGCCCCGGGTCGGGATCATCGGAGGACGATCCGAGGACGGTCAATCCGCGCCGATCCGGGATCAGGATCGGCAGCGTGCCGTGCCAAGCTCCGCGCACCACCGGCCGAGGCGCCTGCAGATGACCGGGCACGGCGAGCTCGGCCCCGGAGTCGCCGAGCTGTTGCTGCCAGCGCTGCACCAGATCGCTCAGGGTCTGCCGCGCCCAGGGCCCGACCGGCTGCAAGCCATAAACCGGCACCGAGTCCTGGTCGAGGGTGAAGGTCACCGCCCCGGCCGCTTCCGGGACGCGCTCGAGATAGGACAACAGGACGGCCGGATCCTCGGGATCGCCACCGCAGGCGGCAGCCACCGAATCCCGCCGCGCCGGCGACTCGAAGGCGACCCCGAGACGCCCGATGGGCAAAGCGAGATGCGGCACCGGACGCTCCGCGGCGAGATCCGGAGTCCTCGCCTCGGTGGTCCCATGGGAGGTCGTGGTCGAGCCGCGATCCTCGGCCGGCTCCACTTCCGAGCGCAGCGCCGACTCGGCCACTCCACCGCGAAACGGCACCGGCCGAAGACGATCCGCAGCCGTCGAGCCGGGAGCCAGGTAAGGCGGCGGGGCATCCAGGAAACCGTGGTAAACCGTGACGAAAGGACTGCCGTCCCAAGCGGTTCCGGCGGCCACGTCCGTCAACCGCAGCTCATCCGTTTGGTTCAACCAGTCGGCGAGCTCGGCCGCCGGCAGCTCGAAGGCCTCGGCCAAGGAATCGAGGGATTCTCGGATATCGCGATTGCGAATTTCCGGACAGGCGCCGTAGTGGAACGCCACCGATCGCCGCCGACCCTCGTTCTCGCGCGCCCGGCTGAGCTGAAACTCGCACTTCGCCGCACCGGTGATCGCGGTCATCGACTCCAAGACTCGGGCCCCGAGGTCCGGGTCATCGCCGACCATCAAGCACTGGCGCAGGATCTCGAGCTGCTCCGGCCGCTTCACCGTGCTCGGTTCGTCGTAGGTTTTGACCAGGAACTTGCCGCTGGTCGGTACCCAGTCGATCGAGACTGCCGTCGAAGAGTTCTCCGCCTCGTTGCCGACGAAGCCGAGGTAGATGCGATAGGTCATCTGACCGTGGCTCGGGCCGACGGCGAGAAAGCGCACCTTGGCGAAGCGGTCGAGCTGCTGCTCGAGCTCGCGCTGGGCCGCAGCCGGCATGGCGAGACGGGCGACCAGCCCTTCGAGGTCGCCGCGCGCTTCCGCAGCGCCGCGATCCGAGAGGTCGAGGTAATAGCGATTGCGCTCCAGCCGTCCCGGGCAGAGCTTGGTGCTCGGCACCACCAGACACGGCGAAGACAGCAGCTCGAAGGGTCGCCGGTAGAGGGCCGCCAGATCGGCGCCGGTCTCATCCGGCGCCGCGAGATCAGCGGCCGTAGCGGCGCTGGCGTTCGCCGTAGGCGGCGAGGATTCGTCGTAGCTCGACATCGCTCAGATCCGGGTAGAGGGTGGATGGGAAGAACAGCTCGCTGTGGCAGCTCTGCCAGGGCATGAAGCCGGAAAGGCGCTGCTCGCCGGAGGTGCGCAGAATCAGGTCGGGATCGCCGGGCTCCATCTCGGGCCGCCCGTAGGAGGAGCGGTTATCGAGCTCGGCGGCGAGTCGGGTCTCGTCGATGTCGTCGGCCGCAACGCCCGCCGCCACCAGCGACCGCACGGTGCGCACCAACTCATCGCGCCCGCCGTAGTCGAGGGCGAGCTGGAGGGTGCCCCGGCGACCCGATGAGCAGGCGGCGAGGGTCATCGCCAGACGACGACCGAGGGCCATCGGCAACCGATCGGACCGGCCGCGATGGCAGACCCGAATGTCGTGACGCCGGGTTAGCGGCACCAGCAGCTCGAGGAAGCGCTCGTAGATCACCATCAGGGGATCGAGCTCCTCCTTGGGACGCTGCCAGTTGTCGGTGGAGAACATCCACAGGGTGGTGTGGCGCACGCCGTGCTGCCAGATGGCTTCGAGCAACGGCGGCGTGGTCACCAGGAAGCCCTGGGCATGGCCGCAGGGGGCGGTCAGACCGCGCCGCTGGGCCCAGCGGCGATTGCCGTCGGGAATGATCGCGAGGTGCCGAGGCGAAGGGCCGGACCCCCCCGGCAGGGCGGTCCGAGGATCGCGATCACCGAGGGCGTCACCCGCCTCCTGACCAAGCTTGCGCGAGGGGATCCGGTTCATCATGGTTACGGCCTCAGAGCGGGTTGCACTGACAACCGCAGCGGTAGGGATGCGCCGAGCAATCGGCGTAGAACCCCGGCAGACAGTTGTTGCGGTTGACGACGCAACCCTTGAAGCTGTTGCCGCCGCAGAAACAGTCGTTGGCTTGGGGACGAATTCCCGCAGCCGACCCGCCCCCAGGGCGGCGGCGAGCTACGGGAGGGTTCTGTTGAGGTAGGAGCACTTGTCCTTCTCCTTTCTATTTGCGAAACGAGAGAATCGAGCCCCGCCGAACGGTCGTTTCGGTCCGCCCGGCGGGGGGTAGAACTCGCGACCGGGAACCCGGCCTCGCAGGCCTAGGGCCCCCGAAACGAGATGGGTCTTCTCGCTCCATGGCGACTCGACCCAGCGGAGCTGGAGGCCGAGATGCCCGGAGTCGAAGGGCATGTGACGGACGGGCTATCGCTCGCCGGCGGTGGGTCGCGGCGGACTCGGAGCACCAGGTCGAGAACCTGCTGGGCATGGCGCTCGATCTCGATCGCCGGTTCCGGAATCACCGACTCGACCCGCCCGGCGGACTCGATCAAAAAGGTGATGCGACGACCCGGCTTGGACCCGACGGCCTCACAAGCTCCGTAGGCAACACATATCGAGCGCATCGGATCGCCCACCAGAGGGAACGAGAAGCCGTACTTGGCGGCGAACACCGCGTTGACCGAGGGCCGGTCGGTGCTCACTCCAATGACAGCGATTCGATGGCGCTGAAAGTCGCGGATTCGGTCACGGAATCCGGTGCCTTGGCGGATTCAACCGGGGGTCTCGGCCTGGGGGTAGAACCACAGCACGACTCGCCGTCCGCGGTACTCCTCCAGCCGCACCCACCGCCCGTTGTGATCACGGGCGGAAAAAACCGGAGCGCAGTCGCCGGGTTGCAGCATGATCGACCCCGCCTTCCTAGTAGATCGACCAGGAGCGAACCGGTCCGATGGTCACCGGAATGACGTCACTGACGTCGATGGTGAAGCGGAAGACGCGCCGCGCCGTCTCCATGCGATGGCGCGGATCGAAGAACACCATCTTGACGTCCCAGGTATCGGAACCGGGGCGACCGATAGGGCTTTGCTCGGCCTCGATGGTGTCGAGCTCGAGGCCGGCCTGGGCGGCGTCCTGCAGAACGTGGAACGCCTGGAACGCATTGGTGGCGGAGAAGTTCAGGGCCCGATCATGGGAGGTCACTCCGAGATTGCGAAACTCGTAGTAGACACGCTCGAGGAAGTTGTGCACTCCGGCAACCGCCTTCTCGTGCTCTGCGGCCGCCTCCTTGTCCTTCGGCGGCTTGCCGGCGACGGCGGCGATGAGAGCGTCCGTGGACCAGGCGAAGATGCCCCGCGGATCCGGTGCCAACACCGGCCAGGAGCGTCCGTCCTGCAGTTGCATCGGAGCTCCCAGGGCGCCCGCGATCGCCACCCGCTCGACGTCATGGTCGATCTGCTGGCGCAGGGCATCGCGCAAGCGATCGAAGAGGGTCGCCGCGTAGGGACCGCCGGGACGCAGCGCGTACATCGGGGTACCTTCGATGCTGAGCAGCCAGAGCACCGAGTCGGCCTCCCAGGGGGTCTTGTCGAGATGATCGAGCAAGGCATGGGTATCGGTCGGCGGAGCGCCGCCCATGCTCTGCTGGATGGAATCACGGCGGGCGTCGCTGACGAACTCGATGTCGAGCTGGCCGACGACATAGGCCAGGCCGTGATCGCCACAGCCGGCGGGAACGACCTCTTCCGCCGCCGCCGGCGCGATGGCCGCAGGGGCCGACGGTGGGGCGACGGTCGGCATCGTGGGGCCAGCGACGTCGATCGCCGGCCCCACCGTCGGCAAGCTTTCGTCTTGCCGCGATTCGGCGCCCTCGGGGAGGGCAGAGCTGCTGCGAGTCTCTTCGGTTGGATTCATGAGGTTCTCCATGGGGAGTGGATGGTTCGTGGGTTGATCGGATCGGCCGACGGCGGAGCTCGCCGCAGCGGCCTTTGAGAAACGGGAGGAAGCGAGGCGTTCGAAAGCGGCGGCGGCGTCGATGCTGCCGGCCAAGAAGCGGCGACAGGCATCGCCTTCGACGGGACAAGGTCGAGCCGTGTCGAGGAGCAGGGTTCGCACCGCGGTGCCGTCGAGGCGGCGACCGTGCTGGTGCTCGTAGCTCATCAACAGGGCGGCCACTCCGGAGACCACGGCGGTGGCGAAGCTGGTTCCGCTGCGTTCGATCTCGCCGCCCTGGGGAGCCGCGCCGGAGAGGTTGGCTCCGGGGGCCAACAGGCCCTGCTCGCGGTAGGCGTCTCCCCAGTTGCTGAAGGCGAGCGGTTGGCCGTCGTCACCTTCGGCACCGACGGCGAGCACCCCCGGCAAGGCCGCCGGAGTGAGTTGGCAGTCGCAGCCATCGTTGCCGGCCGCCGCCACGACCAGAATTCCGGCATCGACACAGCGCTCCACCGCCGCCTTCAGCAGCGGGTGGCTGTCGTCGACGGACGGTCGCAGCTCGCCACCACTGATGTTGATGACGTCGACTCGATGCTCACGAGCGCGGTCGAGGGCCGCCGCCAGGTCGGCCTGAGAACAAGCACGGAGCTGCCCACCGTCGACCGGGTAGATCGGCAACACGAGGCCGGAGCAAGCAGGCGCCAGGCCGCGGGGATCACCTTGCCCGAAGAGCAAGCTGGTGACATGGGTGCCGTGCTCGGCCAAGTGCCCTTCGAGGTCCTCGGTCACGGTCTCGGCATACTCCAGGGAAGCCTCGACAAGACTTCGATGATGCCGGTTGACGGGACCGTCGAGGATGGCGATCCGAATCTCCGGATCCCCTCCCTGAGTTGCTGTGGAGAGCTCGGCGAGGCCGGCGATCTGCATGGTTCGGCAGTCCTTTCGAAGTCAGTTCCACCGCCCTTTCGGACGGCTTCGAGTCGAAACTGCTCTCCATGCGTGCGCCGACCGCATCGTGTATCAACCAATTGCAATTTGGCGCTCCTTCACCCGCTGCAGCGACTCCGCAAGGCACCCGTCGAGGCCGACCGGCGGCAACAAAAAAGGCCCGCCGGGAGGCGGGCCGAGATGAAAAAACGAGGACGGTGGGCTACGTTTCGATGTCACGCAAAAGGCGCAATCGGGCCACCTTCCAGTCGCGGCTGACGGTCGGCCGGGAGAGGCCCAGGAGCTTGGCGATCTCGCTCTCGGTGAGGCCGGAGAAAAATCGCAGCTCGACGATCTCGGCCTGTCGCGGACTGACCGTTCGCAACTTGGTCAGGGCCGCGTCGAGGGCGAGAATGTCGAGATTGGGCAACTCGCAGAGTGAGCCGGCGTCGAGCTCGACCATCGCCTCGCGCGGAATGCGCCGGCCCGACCGGCGCGCCCGCGCGTGATCGATCAGCACCCGACGCATGGCCACCGCCGCCGAACCGAAGAAGTGCCGCCGGTTCTCCCACGGCACGTCCTCGCCTTTGAACAAGCGGAGGTAAGCCTCATGGACGACTTCCGTCGCCGCCAGGGTGCAATCTTTGGACTCGTGACCGACGATCGATTGGGCGGTCCGGCGCAACTCGCGGTAAACCGCCCTCAGAAGACTGCTGGTGGCTTGCGGACCACCGCGCCGGGCACTGTCCAAGAGCTGAGTGATGGGAAGGCTGCTGGAGCCTGCGGTATCAAAAGCACTGCCTGCAATTGGATGGGTCATGACTGCCTCCGACCGAGGGGGAGCTCGCGCTCCACCGGATGGGTTGTGCAACGAAGGCCTGTTGACCCAAAAGGCGCAGGTTGTGGCGAAACAGTCTCAATGCCTAATGAAGAAATGCAAAATAATGAACTCATTCATCCGCAATCGATGAGCCGCTGCCCAACGCCGCCCCGGGGATCGGACCCGCACGGCACCGCAGGCAGCAGAAGGCTCAGCGGAAGCTTAGAAGCACTGCCAGTAGCCGCCGCTACACTGACAGGGCACCCGCCGCGGCGTGCCGAAGCGACGGTCGACACAGCCGCGCTGCTGGCCCGGATTGAAACAGCGCTCGCCGCATTCCGGAAGCGGCAGGATGGGCGGGAACGCGGCCGTGCTGATCGGTGCATCCGTCACCGGCAGGAGCGCGGCCGGCGCCGAGTCGACAACCGGCACCGGAGCCTCCGGCAGACCGGTCCAGGAGAACAGGATCACCATCAGACCAGCGGCAAGGGCGAATTTCTTCATGACAACCTCCTTGGCTGTGGGAGGTCCGGATCGGGCTCCGGGCTCTCCCGGTGGATTCCTCGACCTCTACCGAGTCGAGTTGCAGATTTATTTTTTCATTGTAATTCAACTATAAATCTTTGAGGATTTCTGCAATCTCGGGTCGCGAGAAGGACATCCGCCCTGAGGTACGATCGGCGCCAACCCATGCCGCACCCTCACAAGCCCCTCGACGCCTACCGCGCCAAGCGCTCCGCCGGGGGCACTCCGGAGCCCTTCGGCGCGACCGACGCCGTCCGCCCGGGCCTCTTCGTGGTGCAGCAACACGCCGCCAGCAACCGCCACTACGACCTGCGCATCGAGATCGACGGTGTGCTGGCCTCCTGGGCGGTACCCAAAGGGCCGTCGCTGTCGACAGACGAGAAACGCCTCGCCATCGCCACCGAGGATCACCCGATCGAGTACGGCGACTTCGAGGGCGTCATCCCGAAGGACAACTACGGCGCCGGCGCCATGATCGTGTGGGACCGCGGCCTGACCATTCATCACCTCGATCCCGCCGAGGGCCTCACCGAGGGCAAGCTGCTCTTCGAGCTGCGCGGCTACAAGCTGCGTGGCCTGTGGACCCTGGTCAAGACCAGTCGCTCGCCCAAGGAATGGCTGTTGATCAAGAAGCCGGACTCCTGGGCGACCGGCGAAGGCGCCGAGGAAATGGCCCAGGAGTCGGTGCTCTCGGGGCTGACGGTCGAGGAGCTGCGCGACGGTAGCGATCGCGCCGAGCGCATCCGCCAGCGCCTCGAGGACCTCGGCGCCCGCCCGGCGGAGCTCACCCTTGACGACGTTTCGCCGATGCTGGCGGAGCCCCATCGCGAGCCCTTCTCGGCCCCAGGATGGCTCTTCGAGCTCAAGTACGACGGCTATCGCGTGCTCGCCGAGGGCCGCCACGGAGATCATCCCAGGCTGCGCTATCGCAGTCGCCGCGACGCCACCCGCACCTATCCCGAGCTCACCCGGGCGCTGGCCTCCCTGCCCTATCGTTCCCTCATCCTCGATGGCGAGGTGGTAGTCCTCGACGACGAGGCGCGGCCGAGCTTCCAGCGCCTGCAGCAGCGCGGCCAGCTGTCGCGCCGCAGCGACGTCGAGCGCGCCGCCATCCACAACCCGACTTTCCTCTATGTCTTCGACCTGCTGGCCTTCGAGGGCTACGACCTGCGTGCCCTGCCGCTGGTGGATCGCAAGGCGGTGCTGCGGGAAGTGCTGCCGGCGGCGGGACCGCTGCGCTTCACGGACCACGTCGAGGAACACGGCGAAGCGCTGTGGAAGGCGGTTCGCGAGATGGGTCTCGAAGGCTTGATCGCCAAGCAGGCGGACTCGCCCTACAGCGGCCGCCGCTCGCCCACCTGGGTCAAGGTCCGGGCCGACCTCGAGGGCGATTTCGTGATCGTCGGCTTCACCGCACCGAAGGGCACCCGAGTGGCCTTCGGAGCCCTCCACCTGGCGGTTCTCGAGGGCCCGCGGATGGTCTACGTCGGCCGCGTGGGCACCGGCTTCGACGACCGCCTGCTGCAGGACATTCACCATCAGCTCCTGCCCCTCGAGCGGGACGATCCGCCGTGCACCGGCGAGGTGCCGAAGGGCAAAGAGCACACCTGGGTCGAGCCTCGCTGGGTGGCGGCGGTGCGCTACACCGAGATCACCGACACCGGCCAGCTGCGTCATCCGGTCTTCTTGCGTCTGCGCGACGACAAAGCGCCCGAGGAATGCAGCCGAACCCCGGTGGGGTCGCGCCTCGAGGAGCCGCCCGAAGCAGCGCCGCCGAGCGACCAGCGACCGGCCGTCAAGCTCACCAACCAGGACAAGATCTTCTGGCCCGGCGAGGGCTACACCAAGGGCGATCTGATCGAGTACTACCGCGCCGTGGCCCCTCGGCTGCTGCCCTTCCTGGCCGATCGGCCGGTGGTGCTGACGCGCTATCCGGACGGCATCGAGGGCAAGTCCTTCTTTCAGAAAAACGCCCCCGACTTCGCCCCCGAGTGGATCCGCACGGAGCCCGTCTGGTCGCAGGATTCGGGTCGCGAGACCAGCTACTTCGTTGCCGATGACGAGGACAGCCTGCTCTACCTGATCAACCTCGGAGCCATCCCCCTGCACGTCTGGTCGAGCCGCATGGCGAACCTGCAGCAGCCGGACTGGTGCATCCTCGATCTCGACGCCAAGGAGGCGAGCTTCGCCGCCGCCATCGAAGTCGCCCAGACAATCCACCGCCTGTGCCGAGAGATCGAGCTGCCGGCCTTCGCCAAGACCAGCGGCGCCTCCGGCCTGCACGTCCTGATCCCGCTCGGCCGGCGCTTCACCTACGAGCAGTCGCGACAGCTCGCCGAGGTGCTCGCCAAGGTGGTGGCGGCGGAGCTGCCGGAAGTCGCCAGCGTTGCCCGCAGCCCCAAGGCGCGGCAGGGCAAGATCTATGTCGACTTTCTGCAGAACGGCCACGGCAAGCTCCTGGTGGCGCCCTACAGCGCCCGCGCCCGAGCCGGCGCCACGGTCTCCATGCCGCTCGCCTGGGAGGAGGTCGAAGCGGGCCTCGAGCCCACCGCCTTCACCCTCACCACCGCCCCCCGGCGACTCGCCGAGCAGGAAGACCCGATGGCCGATCTGCTGACCATCGAACCGGACCTGATGGCGGCCCTCGGTCGCCTCGCGGAGCGCCTGTGAGAGGTACCGAGGCGGTGCCCGTCTGGGAGGTTCGCCCGGCCCCCGAAAGCTGGGGTCCGACGGCCCTCGGGCCGGATCCGGTCTGGCGCACCGTCGCCCCCTTGCCCCCCTTCGAGCTCGCCGACGGCAGCGGGCCGGCCAAAGAGCAGACCTCGGTTCGCCTGGTGTGGGACCCGGAGGCGCTGTGGATTCGCTTCGACTGCGAGGACAAGGACGCCTGGTCGACCTTTCAGCGGCGCGACGATCCGCTGTGGGAAGAGGAAGCGGTGGAGGTCTTCCTGGCCGCCGGAGAAGACGTGCCGAAGCGCTACTTCGAGCTTCAGATCAGCCCCCTCGGCGTGCTCTTCGACGCCGTCGTCGACAACCCCCGGGGAGATCGCCGAGGGATGGTCACCGATCCTGCCTGGGACTGCGAGGGCATTCACTGGGCCGCCGGTCCGGCGGCCCTGCGGCAGGACTGGTGGGCGGTGGTGCGACTGCCCTGGAGCGGCCTGCTGCCGGCCAACCAGCCCCGCCCCTCGATCTGGCGCGCAAACTTCTTCCGCATCGAGCGACCGCGGCGCCGTCCCGACGAGCTCAGCGCCTGGTCGAGCCCAGGCACCGACCCGCCGGACTTCCATCGCCCCGAGCGCTTCGGCTCCCTGCGTCTGGTGGCCCCGGATCGCTGGCGCCAATGGTGAGCCCTTCGAACGCCCCGGCGCCGCTCGCGCAGAGTTTTCCAGAATGACCCGACGCGTCCTCCACCTCCTGTCTCAGCGCCCGGCCCTCCCCGGCAGCGGCATCACCCTCGACGCCCTGGTGCGCCACGGCAGCGCCGCCGGCTGGCAGCAGATGGCGATCGTCGGGACCCCGGCGGACGACCCGCAACCGGCCATCGGCGACCTGCCAGCAGAGCGCATCCGGCCCCTGCGCTTCGCCCCTAGCTCGTCGTCCGCCGAGCCGACCGTGGACGTCGACATCGCCTATCCGATTCCCGGCATGAGCGACGTCATGCCCTACCCGAGCTCGCGCTTCTCGGCCCTCGATCGGGCTCAGCGCGCGCTCTATCTCGACGCCTGGCGACGCCACCTCGAAGCGGTCATCGGTGAGTTTCGGCCCGACATCGTCCACAGCCATCACGCCTGGGCGGTCTCCTCGCTGGTGTCGCGGGTCGCTCCGCACGTACCCCAGGTGATCCACGGTCACGGCACCGCCCTGCGCCAGCGCCGCCTGGCGCCGAAGTGGCTGCCGAGCATCGACCCGGGATTGGCGCCGGTGGCGCGCTTCGCCGTCCTGCACCGCGACCACGCCGAGCGCTATGGCGCGGACCTCGGCCTGCCGGCGGAACGCTTCCAGGTGGTCGGCGCCGGCTTCCGCGAGGACCTGTTCCACCGCCGCGACCGTCACCCCGACGCCGGCGGCCTGCTCTACGCCGGCAAGCTGAGCGACGCCAAAGGCCTGCCCTGGCTGCTCACGGCGGTCGAGAACCTCGCCGCTGCCGGAGAGGACGTCACCCTGACCGTCGCCGGCGGCGGCAGTGGCCCCGAGGCGGACGAGCTGCGCCAGCGCATGGCGGCCCTCGAGCCACGGGTTCGCTTCGTCGGGCGCCTCGACCAGGGCGAGCTCGCCGAGCACATGCGCCGCAGCTCGGTGTTCGTCCTGCCGTCCTTCTTCGAAGGCTTGCCCCTGGTGCTGGTGGAAGCCTTGGCGACCGGCTGCCGCTTGGTCAGCACCGCCCTGCCGGGAGTGGTCGACGGCCTCGCCCCGACCCTCGGCGACCAGCTCCGGCTGGTGCCACCCCCACGGTTGGTCAACACCGACCAGCCCGTCGCCGAGGACCTGCCGGCCTTCGTCGAGGCCCTGGCCCGCGAGATTCGCCAAGCCCTCGCCGCCGGCCCCGCCGACCCCGTCGAAGAAAGATTGGCACCCTTCAAGTGGCAAGCCGTCTTCGAACGCGTCGAGCAGATCTGGCTCGAGCTAGCGGGCTGCTGAAAAGGTCATCAAGCGGCTCACTCAGTTCGCGTGATCTGTTCGTTGGGCTCTAGCCCTGAGCGATATCCCATGACAGCCGGACCTTGGTCGATGCCCGAGAGGAATTTGGACGCCAGGGACGTTTAAGAAGCAGTGATAAAGCAAACGCCCGCCAGGCAACGACTGGTCCAATGGGCGATCTGAACGTCTCGGCGGGAATTCTTAGACGCTTAATACGTAAGTGTGAATACTATGAAGGCCACCAAAAAACTCGCGTTATCGTCAGTTCTAGTCTTCATTGTCGCCGTTATCTTGGCAGGTCCAGCAGCCGGCCAGGGAGTCCCACCGGGCGGCGACGATGACTGTAGCGGCGACATCGATCACCACGCTCACGAGATTGACGAGATCGATACCAGTGCGTGTCAGCGGGCTCACAATCCTCATTTCCCAGAGTGGTCCAACGAGCAACACTGCTACGACACTTCAAGAGTCAGCACATGCCGTGGCTGCATGGGCTGCTGCAATGGCAAGATGGATGAGAAGGTGAGTTGCCACTGCTCAACGCTGGGTCTCCGCCAAATTCGGCTTGCTTGCAATCGGATGGCCGATCAGCGTCGTGGCGAATGCCAAGGGCAGTGCGGCGTACCGTTCAACATCTGTGATCCGGAAGGCGACAAGGAATTTCGTCTCCCGGCACCGTAAGAGGTTTGTCATGAGAGAGTTTCTACTTGCAGCACTATTCGTCATGGCGGCCATGGCCCCCTGGCTGGTAGGGGCTGGCCCAGACAAACAGCTTGGCACCTACTCTTATTGGGCCTGGTCGGCTCCTGACCGACTCGGAGAGGCCGTCAAGGTTCATCTCTTCGACGAAGAGGAGGGCGTAGTTCAATGGCTCATCCTCACTCCGGACGGCAACCGGGTCACCGTCACAGACACATACAAGAAGAATCGCGGACAGACACTCACGAGACTCCAGGACGAGGAGTCTGGATGGTGGGCCGAGTTTCGCTCCGTCATGGACCCTCCTGATCTGGCCGATGTCTCCTGGGGTACCTACTCCGACTTTGCAATGTCTGTCAGCTTCCTGACGTCTGACGGGCTTCATGTCGAGAGGACCTTTGGCCCTAGCGATGCCGAAGGCGATCAGCGATATGAGGATTGGGTTGCAGAGGCTCTCGAGCTCGAGGAGTCACCAGTCTCCCTACCTCTGTCCGTCATCGAGGAGATCCGCTTTCTCGCGAGCCTGGTGTCCGAACGCCACAGCTCAAGTCTGAAGCACAGTGCCATCGACACGATTGCAGAAATTGCCTCCTTGGTTGCTAACGCAAGCGTCGCAGGAGCTCAAATCCCGGAGTACGATGGTCACTGGAACGAGGGAGAGGTCACCGGGACCTCGTCTCCCGCTGTCGAGGCTCTGCTTAGCCGCTTCAAGTCAAAACGGACGAAGCGATCGGTGAGCTGGGCGCAGGATCAGATCATGAACCAGTAGCAGGATGAACTCGACAATTTCTAGCTCAGTCTGCTGAGCGACCGATCCAGGACGCCCAGGGCCCCGCCGTCAGGCCGTGGGCGATGACGCTCAACAGCACCGTGATCGAGATGATCGGCAGCAGGCCATCGTGCTCGCCGGCGCCGACGCCTTCGATCACCAGCAGAGCGAACAAGATGGAGGCGATGCCGCGCGGCCCGAACCAACCGAGGAAGAGCACCTTCCAGCGCTCGAGACCGCTGCCGAGGAGCGACAGGGCCACCGGCAGCATGCGAATCACCGTCAGGCTGAGCACGGCATAGAGGACGGTGAGACCGTTGACGTGATGCAGCGCCGCCGGCAGCATGGCGCCGCCGAAGACCAAGAAGACCAGCAGCGTCAAGAGCTCCGACTCGGTCTCCGCGAACTCCTCGATCTTGGCGATCGAACGGGCGCTGTTGCCCAAGGTGGCGCCGGCACAGAAGGCGGCGATGAAGCCGTTGCCGTGGACCAGCTCGGCACCGGCGAAGGCCAGCAGGGCGATGCCGAGCCCGGACAGGCGATGAAAGCTCGGGCTCATCCAACCGCTGCCGGCCGCCCGATCGATCAGCTTGCCTCCGAGCCAGCCGACGGCGATGCCGACGGCCGGCCCCAGGGTGACCTGCAGAGCGGCGAAGCGCACCCAGTATTCGACGGTGCGGACCTCGGCGGTGGCGCAGGCGATGGAGAGAAAGATCAGCACCACCGGCAGTGCGATGCCGTCGTTGAGGCCACTCTCGACATTGAGGGTCTGGCGCAGCCGTTCGGGCACCTTCTTGCTCGACACCACCGCCTGACCGAGGGCGGCATCGGTGGGCGCCAATACCGTCGCCAGCAGCGCCCCCTCCCAGATGCTCATGCCGAAGAGCTGCCAGGCCACCAAGGTGCCTGCCAGGATGGTCAGCGGCATGCCGACCAGCAGCAAGCGCGTCGGCAGCGACTTCTCGTGCAGCAGGCGATTGAGGTCGATGCGCGAGGCATCGGTGAACAGCACCATCACCAGAGTGACTTCAGCGAGGGTGTGGATCAGGCTTTCTTCATGGGGAAAGGTCACGAAGCCGAGACCTTCCCGGCTGATCAGGTAGCCGAAGGCCACGAACACCATCGGGGGAGTGATCGGAGTCCCCTCGAGGCGCCGCGAGATCAAGCCGAAACCCAGGATGCCCGCGGCGATGACGAGAAAAGTGAGACTCAGCATGGACCCTCCAAGACAGCGGGCAGAACCGGTGACAGCTCCTCAACCGATGCCACCCGACCTGCGCCAACGCCTGTTAACCTTCGGCCGTCAGACTCTTGCCGTTCGGCCTCAGGAGACCCTCGAGATGAAGAAGCTGTTGTCGATTGTAGCCCTGTCCTTGCTCACCCCGCTCACCGCCTTCGCGGCCGTGCGCGGCGAAGAAGTCGAATACAAGCACGGCGAGGTCGTGCTGCGCGGATTCCTGGCCTACGACGACGCCAGCAAGGATCTGCGACCGGGAATCCTGGTGGTCCACGAATGGTGGGGCCACAACGAGCACGCCCGCCGCAAGGCTCGCGACCTCGCCCGCGATGGCTACATCGCCCTGGCCGTCGACATGTACGGCGAAGGCAAGAACACGGATCATCCGGGCACCGCCGGCGAGTGGTCGCAGATGATCGCCCAGAGCCCAAACATCGGCCGTGGTCGCTTCGAGGCCGCCTACGAGCTGCTCAGCAACCACCGCCTGACGGCGCCGCGCCAGATGGCGGCCGTCGGCTACTGCTTCGGCGGCACCACCATCCTCACCCTCGCCCAGAGCGGGATCGACCTCGACGGCGTGGTCAGCTTCCACGGCGGTCCACCGGCCTATCCGCCCCAGAAGACCTTCAGCACCAAGGTGCTGATCCTGCACGGCTCCGACGACCCGATGGCCACCCGCGGCGACCTCTTGAAGTACGAGAAGGCCCTCACTGCGGTCAACGCCGACTGGCAATCGGCCTACTTCGGCGGCGCCCAGCACAGCTTCACCAATCCTGACGCCGACCAGCGCGGCATCCCGGGCCTAAAGTACGACCGTAAGGCCGACCAGCGTTCCTGGCAGATGATGCTGAGCTTCCTCGACGAGCTCTTCGCGGCCCCCTGATCTTCGCCGGCGTCCAGAACCGCGGGCCGACCTTGGTCGGCTCGCCCCTGGCGCCGCCTTGACGAGACCTTCGTTCTTGGCAACTCGAGACGCTCGCGGCGTCACCCCCGGCTGGCCGCGCTGGCCGGTGGTGGCGGCGGTCTTCGTGCTCGCCTGGCTGGGCCTCGGCCTGTTCTACGGCGCCAACCCGGTGCTCTACGACGCCGATGCCTACTACCACCTGGCCATCGCCCGCCTCTACGGTGAGCAGGGTCCCTTTGTCGAGGAGCTGCCGCAGCTCCGCTTCAGCGCCTTCCGGGACGGCTTCGGAGACAAAGAGGCGCTGTTCCACGGCCTGCTGGTGCCCTTCGTCGGCGATGCCGATGCCAGTGCCGAACGGGCGATGGCCGGCGGCGGCTGGGCCTTGGCCTTCTTCAACGCCCTGCTGGTCGCCATTCTCGCCGCCTTCGGCCACCGCGCCCTCGGTCGCTGGGGTCTGCTGCTGCCGGCGGGCCTGATCCTCGGCTCCCTCGAGCTCACCTGGCGGCTGGTTCGGCTGCGTCCGGAGCAGCTCTCCCTCGCCCTCCTGCTCCTCGCCCTGGCGGCCGCCGGCCAGCGCCGCGATCGTCTGGTGGGCGTGCTGGCCTTCGTCTACACCCTCAGCTATACGGCGTTTCAGGCCTTCCTCGGCCTCTTTGGGTTGATCTTCCTGTGGAGCGGTTGGGTGCGCCGCGACTGGCGCTGGCGCCTGCCGGTCTTCACCGCCGCCGGCGTCGTCTTCGGCCTGGTGGTCCACCCCCAGTTCCCCCACCAGCTCGAGATCTGGGTGCAGCAGAACGTCACCTATTTCGGCGCCATGAAGGTCGTCGAGGTCGGCAGCGAGCTGCGCCCCAACAGCACCGAGACCGTCCTGTTCGCAAACCTCGCCTGGTTTCTCGCCCTCGGCGCCTTGCTCCTCGCCAGCCGGCGCCATCAGCGTGCGGTGAGCGACGAGACGATTCGACTGGCGGACGGTTTCGCCATCGCCACCGCCGCCTTCGGCGGCCTCTATTTGCTGATGTCGCGGTTCTCGACCTATTTCTTCGTCTTCGCCGCCCTCTGGCTGCTGTTCGAGCTCCAGCGTCGCCGCCGGGAGGTCGGCGGCTGGGTCGCCCTTCCCGGCCGCGGGCGGTTGCCGCTGGCGCTGGCCCTGGCGCTGATCGCCGTCATCGCCTTGCCGGGGGCGGCCCGCGAGCTGCACCGCTTCCAGGGGCGAACCGCCACCGGACCGGATCAGGCGCGACTGCAGGACCGCGACGCCTTGAGCCGTCTCCTGCCGCCGGCGGCTCGGGTCCTGGCCCCCCATCCCCAGACCGGCCTCTACATGCTGTGGGCCCCCACCGCCCGTTTCATCAACGCCCTCGACCCGGTGCCGATCTACCAGCACGACCCCGCCATTTACCGGGTCTACCGCGACATCTTCGCGGGCTCCGAGCCCGATGTGCCGCTGATGACCGCTACCGCCCTCGACAGCGACTTCCTGGTCTATTCGGTGATCGAAGAGGACCGGCGCGAGCTCAACCGCCGGATCGCTGCGGACCCGCGGCTCGAGCCGCTGCATCGCCACTTCACCGGCATCTATCGCCTGGTGAAGAACCGCAATCGCTCCTTCGTGCGCGACTGGCAGGTCCGCCTGCGGGACGGCTCGACGACGCCCTACCCGCTCGCCACCGCTACCCGTGCCGCCGCCTTCGAGGGCTTCGTCGACGCCGCCCGAGTCGGCGCTGCAGACGCTTGCCTGCGCTTCGAGCGCACGCTGCAGGTCGACGACGCGACCGTGTCCGAGTACGAGCTCGCCCCCTACGGTCCCGCCGCCCTGTGGCTCGACGGC
The DNA here is from genome assembly GCA_039028635.1 of Acidobacteriota bacterium. NCBI lineage: Bacteria > Pseudomonadati > Acidobacteriota > Acidobacteriota bacterium. Next base: position 40,781 of record JBCCHV010000035.1, on the reverse strand, counting down.
AGCAAGATCGTCGAGACCCACGGCTCGCTGCGCGCCGTCCTCGGCGAGGGCCTCAGGGTCCGCCTGGAGCCCGCTCCAGGTCCTCACCTGCTCACCATCGAGACCTGCCCCGCGGCGGGGCGCAACGGGTTCTATCTCCGGCAGCTCAGCCGTCAGCCAACCGATGGAGAGCGCCGGTAGCGCTACTCCTTGTTCGGAAGCTTGCCACCGATGTAGCCGGCGTGGCTGATGCCCACCAACCAGAGGAAGTTGTTGTCGAGCGTCGGATAGCCCTTGGCCTCGAGGGTCAGGACGATGTAGATCAAAGCGACCACGGCGCTGATGATCAGGTTCTGGAACTTGGTGACGCTGATCACTCGCTCGTTGCCGTCGGCCCCTTCTTCCTCGAGCAAAACCTGCGAAAAGCTGGGCGTTTGAGGGCTCATCATGTCTTCGACCGGCTTGCCCAGGTTCGCCGCGATTCGCGCCCGAAAAGCCTCGCCTCCGACGATCTTCTGCGGCCGAGTGGCGTTCTTGCCATCTTTGACCGCGCCGGCCAGAGTGGCCGAGCCGGCACTGATGCCCATCAGGGCCAGGAGCTGCTGAGGAATCGCCAGAGAGCTCCCGGGGGCGGTTTCGAAGTTGGTCACCAGGATCGCCAGCATCGTGGACAGCACCAAGATGGTCCACATCAAGATCTGGAGCCGGTTGAGACTGAATCGTTGACGGGCGTCCAGCAGCGCCCCGAAGAAGCTCTTCGGGCTGTCTTCGAAGCGAACCAGCCGACCCGCCCAGGCGGTCAGCAGAACCAACCCGAGAACTGCCACCAGCCAAACCACGGTGAAAGACATAATCCCCCCTTCTCGATGCTCGACCTTACGAATTTTCGAGCCCACCTTAGCGAAAATCCGATCGGCCCTCATCTGCCAAAACCGCCGATGTTCCACCGTCTACTCTGAAAGGACGGAAACTGCCACGGTCTTTGACGGGCTCGATCCGACTCGCACCTCGTGACCTCCGAGAGCCGAAATCATCGACAGAACGTAAAATGGCGGCGTGCCGAACCCACTCACCGAGCGGATCTTGCGAGCCGCCCGCCTCACGATTCTGCTCTTCGTACTGACCGGGGCGTCACTGGTCGGCGCCACCGACTACTACGTCGCGACCGACGGCAGCGACGCGGCCGCCGGCACTCTGGAAGCCCCCTTCGGCACCATCGCCCACGGCCTCGCGGCGGCGACCCAACCCGGCGACACGGTCTGGGTGCGGGGCGGCCTCTACCTCCCGACGACCGGCCAGACGATGATCTTTGCGGGAACCGCCGAAGCGCCCATCACGCTGTCCGCCTTTCCCGGCGAACGACCGATCATCGACGGCACCCATATGCCGGACGGCACTCCCGGCCTCTACATCAATACCAGCTACGTCGTGGTCCGCGGATTCGAGGTCCGCAACGCCAAGTCCCAGGGGATTTCAGTCTTCGGCTCGAGCAGTCGGGTTCACCACGTGGAGATCCGCGACAACGTGGTCCACGACAGTTGGATGGGCGGCATCTACGTCGGCTGGCAGGACATCATCAATCGCCCTCACGACGTGCTGGTAGCCGGCAACCTCATCTACCGCAACGCGCAAATCAACCGAACGAAACCCCACACCAGCTGGCCGATCGCCTCCGGCTCCGGGCCGGCCCGGCGGGTGCGCTACCTGAACAACACGATCTATGACAACTGGGGAGAGGGCCTGACATTCTTTCTGACCGAGGAATGCGAAGCCCGCGGCAACACCCTCCACGACAACTTCAGCGTCCAGCTCTACCTCGACAACGCCAGCCACTGCCTGTTGGCAGACAACTTCGCCTACAGCACCGGCAATCCCGACTTCTTCCGCTTCGATCAACCGGCGACCGGCATCATGATCGCCAACGAGACCTATCCCTTCTCCAACCCGTCGCGCGACAACACGGTGATCAACAACGTTCTGGTCGGTAACAACCGAGCCATCCGCTACGGCTCGTACCAGGAGGGCGGCGGCCTGGTGAATACCTTGATCGCCCACAACACCGCCTACGGCGCCACCGGCGGTCTGGTCGAGATCGATCTCGATGCCGGCCATAGCAACTCCCAGATCCGCAACAACGTCTTCGTGCAGACCGCCGGCCAGGCGGTGACCTGGATCGATCAGCCGATCACCGGCCTGACCTTCGACCACAACCTGTGGTTCGGGGGCTTCGTTTTGCCCGCCGTGACCGGCCCAACGGACCTGCTGACGGCGGCCGACTTCGTCGCTCCGGGAGGTACCGACGCCCTCGCCTACCGGCTGCGGCCCGGCTCGGCCGGTCTCGATGCCGGCGTTGGTCTCGTCGCCGTCCCGACCGACTATCGCGGCATCCTGCGCGCCTCGCCGCCGGACCTCGGGGCCTTCGAGGTCACCCTCTTGTTCCGGGACGGTTTCGAGAGCGGCGACGCCAACGCCTGGACCCTCACCTTCCCCTGAGGCGGACGGTCGGCTGACGACGAAGGGTCAAGGGGACGCCAGCTCTTGGTAAACCTTGGCGACATTGCCGCCAAAGAACTGACGCATGCCGAAGTCTTCGTAGGCTGCCGGTAGCTCGACGGCCGCTTGCGCCTCTTCGAGGGTCTTCCCGCCCCGGACCTGTTCGCCCACGGCCGATCGCAGCCACTCGAGGTAGGCGATCTGGCGCTCGACAACGGCGCCGGTCGCCAGGGCTCCATGGCCCGGCACGACCTGCTTCGGCCCCAGAGCAGCGATCTGGCGCAAGGTCGCGATCCACTCTTCCGAGTGGCCGTCGGCGAGATTGGGAATCATGCCGTTGAAGACCAGGTCGCCGACCAGCGCAATGCCCTTCTCGGGCAAGAAGACCACCGCGTCGCCATCGGTGTGACCGCGACCGAAGAAGTAGACCTCGACCCGCAGACCGCGATGCAGGACGATCTTGGATTCGAAGGTCAGGGACGGCAGCGGTGGCTCGCCCCCGGCCTCGATTCGCGCCTGTAGCGCCCGGTCGTAGCGCAGCATGTTCTCGAAGCGCGAGCGGCGATCCCCGGCGGGCATCCCTTCGGTCGCTTTCTCCAATCCCTCGATCTGGGTCGGCAGCGTCTCCGGCAGCTCGGCGAAGTAGGCCTCGAGGCGTTCTCGGGTGGCGTGATGGCTGATGATCTCGACTTCCGGGCCGTAGGCCCAGGCACCGCCGGTATGGTCGCCATGGTAGTGGCTCTGGACGACGTAACGGATCGGTTTGTCGGTGTGCTTGCGCAGCAAGGCGGTGGCCTCGGCGACATGGTCCGGAGTCCAGTGGGAGTCGTAGATCAAGACGCCGTCCTCGAGCACCACGGCGGCGGAGTTGCTCGCCGCCCGCCAGGTGCGGAAGGCGTCTTCCGTGGGACGGAAGGCGTAGACTCCCACCGTCACCTCCTCGATCATCAGGCTCGGCGGCGAGGCGGCCAGGGGCAGCAGCCCGGCGACAAGGAAAAGAACGACCAGACAGGGCCTGAGCAAGCTCATCGTGCGCATGAAATCCTCCTGAGGAGATCCTCTCACGGCGAGCCTGCTGCACCCGGCGTCGCCGTCGGGCCACAGAGCCGTTCCTCGGCGGCCGCAGAACTCGAGCCCTTCGAACCCGTACCAGAGGGGCAGAGCTCTGCACTCGGAGAGCATTGAAAATGGTGAGACGGGAAGCTTCTCTAATGAACCGGCGGCGTTTTCTCGCCGCGACGGCGAGCACGACGGCCCTCTTCCTGGCCGGCCACTCGGCCCTCGGCCAAGGTCGGCGCGCCCCGACCTACCGCGGCCCGGAAGATCCCCGCATTCTGCACCTCGAGCTCGAGACCGCCGCCGCCCTCGAGGGCCTGAAGCGGTTTTACGTCGACACCCTGGAGCTGGCCGTGGTCTCCGAGAGCGCTGCCGCCCTCACCCTCCAGGCGGGCCGCAGCACCCTCACCTTTCGCGCCCCGACGAAGGGCGGAAGCGGAGGCGAGCCGACCTACCATTTCGCCTTCAACATTCCAGAGAACCAGATCTTCGAGGCCCGCCGCTGGCAGCTCGAGAGAACCCCGCTGCTCGAGCGGCCCGCCGACGCCTACAGCCACGCCGACTACGTCGACGTCACCGATTTTTGGCACTGGAACGCCCACTCGGTGTTCTTCGAGGATCCGGCCGGCAACCTGCTGGAGCACATCGCCCGTCACGACCTCGACAACGCCAGCCAGAAGCCCTTCTCCGGTAAGAGTCTGCTCTACATCAGCGAGATCGGCCTGGTGGCCGACGACGTGCCGGCCCTCGGCAAGGCGGTGCAAGAGGCCACCGGCCTCGACCTTTACTACGCCGGCGGCGACCGCTTCCGGGCCTACGGCGATCCCAACGGTTTGGTGCTCGGCTTGCAGGGCGGCATCCCGCGCTGGAGCGACCTCGCGCCTTGGGAAGCTCACAAGACCGTTGCGACCCTGCGCGACATCCGCCCCTACCGGGGCAGCGAACACCCCTTTCGACTGTCGGCTCCTAGCGAATCCAGGAACGGTCCGCGCCAGTGATCCGATAGACCGGCCTTCGCCGCGTCTCGCTCAGAAGTCTGTGAGCTCCCATGGTGGGAGCCCAAAAACCCGGGAGAGACCGTGATGAAGAAAAGCCTGCCCATCGCCGCCCTCTGTATTGTGCTGTTTGTCGTCGCCGGTACGACCCTCGCCGAACGCCCGAAGGAAGGCGGCAACTGCGGACCCCTGATCGATGCCACGCCGGAGACCAGCGCCCTCTACGCCGCCTCCAAGGTCGAGGTCATCTCGCCGGAGATCGTCCAACGTCCGAACGCCAACACCAAGATCTCGTCCGTGAAGGTCAAGGTCACCACGCCCGACGGCGAGTCCTTCTTCGGTGATGTGTCGTGCAAGCTCACCTGCAACGGCTCGAGCTGTGTGATGGCCGGCTGCAGCGGCAGCGACGGCTGCAGTTGGTTCCAGTGCCAGTCCAACGACCCCAAGGGTGGCTCCTGTAGCGGCTCCTGCGTCCGCACCTCGGGTGGAGGCGGCCCCTCCCCGGAGCTCCCGGGCAACAACTGATCCCAGCAAGTGCGCCGGAGTCCCTCGGCCGCCTTAGGCCACGGAGTCAAGAAGGTCCCCGGAGCGAACACGGTCACGAAGCGACCCATGGCCTCCGAACGGAGGCCATGCGAAGCGAAGCTTCGTCTCGGGGGTGAAAGGCGCACGACATGTGCGTGCGCCTGAGGGGGGTTGGAACAACCCCCTCAGAACTACGGCCCGGCTTCCCGCACCGCCGCACTGACGCCGTCGGCGAACTGCTCGAAGTTCTTCCGGAACATGGCCGCCAGCTCGGCGGCCTTGGCGTCGTAGGCCTGCGGGTCGGACCAGGTGCCGCGCGGCTGCAGCACCTCGTCCGGAACTCCGGCGATGCTCACCGGAACACGCACACCGAAAACCGGGTCGGCCACCGTTGCCACCTGATCGAGCTCACCGCCGAGGGCAGCGTGCACCATGCGGCGAGTATGGGACAGCTTCATGCGGTTGCCCTCGCCGTGGGGACCGCCGGTCCAGCCGGTGTTGATCAACCACACCTTGGCGCCGTGACGGGCGATCTTCTCGCCCAGGAGCTTGGCATAGACGCCGGGATGCAGGGGAAGAAAGGGTGATCCGAAGCAGGCGCTGAAGGTCGCCTTGGGCTCGGTGACCCCGCGCTCGGTGCCGGCGACCTTGGCGGTGTAACCACTCAGGAAGTGGTACATGGCCTGGTTCTCGTCCAGCCGGCTGATCGGCGGCAACACGCCGAAGGCATCGGCGGTCAGGAAGACGACGTGCTTGGGATGGCCGCCCTGGCCACCGAGGTCGGCGTTGGGAATCTGGGAGATCGGGTAGCTCGAGCGGGTGTTCTCGGTTTTCGAATCGTCGTCGAGGTCCAGCTTCCGGCTCTCGCCATCGAACACCACATTCTCGAGGATCGTGCCGAAGGTGCGAGTGGTGCGATAGATGTCGGGCTCGCCTTCGGGATCGAGGCGAATCACCTTGGCATAGCAGCCGCCCTCGACGTTGAACACGCCGTCATCGCTCCAACCGTGCTCATCGTCCCCGATCAAGGGTCGGCCGGGATCCGCCGAGAGGGTCGTCTTGCCGGTGCCCGAGAGGCCGAAGAAAAGGGCGACATCGTCGCGATCGGCACCGTAGTTGGCGCTGCAGTGCATCGACAACACACCCTGCTTGGGCAACAGGTAGTTCATCACCGAGAAGATGCTCTTTTTGATCTCACCGGCGTAAGAAGTGCCACCGATCAGCACCACGCGCTCCGCCAGGTTGACGACGATGAAGGTCGAGCTGTTGGTGCCGTCTTCCTCCGGCGAGGCCATCGAAGTACCGGCATTGAGCACCGTGAATCCGGGCTCGAAGCTCTCCAGCACCGCGGGGTCGTGCTCGTCGATGAACATGTTGCGGGCGAACAGGTTGTGCCAGGCGCGCTCGGTCACCACCCGCACCGGCAGGCGATATCGCGAATCGGCCCCGGCCCAGCCATCGAACACGAACAGATCCTGGCCCTCGTAGTGCGCTCTCACCTTGGCATACAGACGATCGAAAGATGCCTGGGAGATCTCGCGATTCACCGTCCCCCACCAGACGTCGTCGGCAGTCGAAGGCTCGCGGACGGTGAACTTGTCATTGGGCGACCGGCCGGTGTGAGATCCGGTCTCGGCGACCAGTGGACCTTCCGAGGCCAGCACCGCCTCGTTCCGCTTCAGGGCCTCCTCGATGAGGCGAGCCGGCGGCAGGTTCCAGTAGACCGTTCCTGCGTTCGCGATGCCGTAGCGTTCGAGTCCGACCTTACCGACAACGGGCCCTTCATGGCGCATGAATCACCTCACCGAGGGGGATGTTTCTGGAGAATTTTGGGAACAGCTTGCCCGAAAAGGCGATCATAACGCACGGTCGTTCGATAAGGAGCCAGGAAACGGCGCGGGGAACGATTTCGTCGGTTACAATCGCGCCGAGCCCACTCTCGGGCCGCTTTCCCACCCATTCCCCCGCGCCCGTCCCGCCGGGCCGGTATGCAATCGGCTCCCCTGAGGAGCTTCGAGGAGGTCGCCGGTGAATATCGAAGGAAGCAAAGTGCTGGTGCTGGGTGGGCCTGGGCTGGTCGGCATGGCCGTCTGCCGCGAGCTGTTAAGCCGCAGCCCGCGCGAGATTCAGCTTCACAGCCTGCGCCTGGAAGAGTCCGAAGTCGCCCGTGAAGAGCTCCGCTCCGAGTCCGGAAACGTCGAGCTGACGGTTTCCGGCGGCGACATCTTCGGTCTCGCCGAGGACAACCTGTCGAGCAGCGAGCGCATTCGCGCCCAGGTGCATCAGCTCACGGACGAGATGCTGAGCGGTTTTCGGCTCTACCAGCTACTGGTCGAGGCCCGACCGGAAATCGTCATCGACTGCGTCAACACGGCCACCGGCATCGCCTATCGCGACATCTTCACCGCCGCCGAGAAGGCCGACGAAGAGCTCACCACGGGGGCTTTGACGGAAGAGTCCGTCGAAGGTTTGCTCAGCGCCCTCTACACGCCTCGGCTGATCCGCCATATCCAGGTGCTGTATCGCGGCATGATCGACGCCCAGACGCGCGCTTACATGAAGGTCGGAACCAGCGGAACCGGCGGCATGGGCCTCAACATCCCCTACACCCACTCGGAGGAGAAGCCGAGCCGGGTGTTGCTCTCCAAAAGCGCCATCGCCGGCGCCCATTCGATGCTCCTCTTCCTGATGGCCCGCACTCCCGGCGCTCCCATGACCAAGGAGATCAAGCCGGCCGCGGCAATCGCCTGGAAGCGCATCGGTCACGGCCCCATCCACCGCCGAGGGCGGGCCATCCAGCTGGTCGATGCCCGGCCCCAGGGCCTGGGCGCGAGTTTCTCGAGCTTCCAGCCGGACGCCGCGACGACGCGCGACGAAGCCCTCGAATGCGCCTTCATCGACACCGGCGAAAACGGCATCTTCAGCCTCGAAGAGTTCTCCGCCCTCACCACCGCCGAGCAGATGGAGTTCGTGACCCCGGAGGAGATCGCCCAGTACCTGATCTTCGAGCTCGAGGGCGGCAATACCGGCCACGACATCATCAATGCCCTCGACAACGCGGTGCTCGGCCCGACCTATCGAGCCGGCCTGCTGCGTCACTGGGCGCTCGAGCGCATGAACGAGCTCGAGAGCGAGCACGGCACACGTTCGGTGGCCTTCGAGATGCTCGGTCCGCCGCGGGTCTCGAAGCTGCTCTTCGAGGCCCACCTGCTGCGCGAAGCCTTTGGCAACATGAACGATGTCCGCAGCTCGTCCGCCGAGGCCCTGCGCGATCGCCTCGACGCCCTGGTCCGCGAGCAGCCGGAAGTCGCCAACCGGGTGGTCGCCGTCGGCATCCCCATCCTGCTCGACTCCGGCGAGTTGATCCGCGGGCCCGAGGTGATCGTGCCGAGCAACGCCGAAGAAGAGCCGATCACGCCGGAGCGCCTGGAGGCCTGGGTGCACGACGGCTGGGTCGACCTTCGCCAAGGCAACTGTCAGCGCTGGATCGACCGCTTCCAGGCGATCCACGACGAGGTCGAAGCGATCCCGCCGGCGGACTCTTCGAGTCGCCACCTGCGCACCAGCCGCTTCTGGCACGAGGGGCGACAGATCCAGCCTGGCAAGGTGGTCGGCTGGGTGCTGTCGGTGGAAGAAGAAGGGGCGCGTATCAAGCGCTAGACCCCCTCTCGACAGAAAAAAACGACCCGATGACCGAAGGAGATTACATTTATCGCTAAAGACTGCAGAGAAAGATATTTAAACTTTCGAACTGCCCGCTGAGCCGGAGAAGTCGACATGAAGCGTAACGCCCTGATCATCCTCACCCTCCTCTCTCTGCCGCTCTTTGCCTATGCCCTCTCACCCGCCGCCTTGACCAAGGACCCACCGGGCCAGTGGGTACCGACCGGCAGCAGCGACTGCCGGGCTGGTGAGGTCTGTGTCCAATGGTGTCGCCTGATCGCTGGCCGCGAAGTGCCCAGCGGCATTTCCTGCTGCCTGCCTCAGGAGCTGGTCTACAGCACCGATCGCACCGCCTGCAGCAGCCGCCGACTGCGCCGCTGAGAGCTCCCCTCCGGAGCCCAAGGGCAACCCGCATTCGGGGATGAGGCCGGCCGCGAGGGGCAGTCTCCTGACAGCGATGAAATAAGCTGCGGGTGCCGAGAGTAGATACTCAGAGCCCTCGCTGCCATGAACGAAGCCTCCACCGCCACCTGCCCAAACTGCGGCCACGACGTCCCGGACGCCTTCTGCGGCCGCTGCGGCCAGCGGGCGGTCGACCATCGACGGCCCCTCGGGGCCCTCCTCGGCGACCTTCAGAATCAGGTCTTCGCCTTCGACTCGCGCACCTGGACCTCGCTGAAGCTGCTGGTGCGGCGGCCAGGCTTTCTCACCCGCGAGTACAACGCTGGCCGGCGACTGCGCTATCTGCCACCGGTGCGGCTGTACTTGCTGATCAGCTTTTTCTTCTTTCTCCAGATGGGACTCACGAAGCAGCAGATCGTGACCTTCACGGAGACCCCGGGAGCCGCATCCTCAGCGCCGGCGGAGACTGGCGAGGCGAATCGGGAGCTCGCCTCCGCCGAGGGCGAGCTCGCCCCGACCCCAGCGCCGAACCTGCAAGGGGAGTCCCCTTCCCTAGCCGAGCAAAGCTCCCCGACCGACGACGGCCCGATGGCTACCTCGAACCCGAGTCGGCCCCAGCCAGGGACGACCGATCCTCCCCCAGGCGAGGCCAGTCCTCCCTCGGCCGGTGAACCCGGAGTCGATGCAGAAGCCGCCAGCGCCGTCGACGCCGACGAAGAGGAGAACGCTTTCTTCTCCTTCTTCGAGCACCGCATGCAGGGCGTCGTAGAGCGCTACACGGAGCCCGAGGCAGAGCTCAATCGACTGGTCAGCCGCCGCATTCCCCAAACCATGTTCTTCCTGGTGCCGCTGCTCGGCCTGCTGCTGAAGATCTTCTACTTTCGACACCGCATGTACTTCGTCGAGCACCTGGTGTTCGCGGTCCACATCCACAGCTTCACCTTCCTCGCCATCTTCGTCTTCCGAAGCTGCGACCTGGCCCTCTGGCCTTTGATCGGTGAACGCGAGATCTTCGCCGCCCTGACGGTGCTGGTGGTGCCGGTCTACTTTCTCCTGGCCCTGCGACGAGTCTACGGACAGGGCTGGGTGATGACCCTTCTCAAAGCCCTGATGGTCTCCATCGGCTACACCCTGCTCTTCGTTATCGGCCTGCTCGCCACCTTAGCGCTGACCCTGGCGCTGATCTGAGCTCCTGGTCGCCACGCGGCTTTTCAGCAGCCCGCTACAGCACCAGATCGTTGGTCCAGTAGGCGAAGCGGTCCGGTGGCTCGCCACACTGGCCGGTGGACTGCAGCCAGTCACCGAGGCGACGGTAGTAGTCGTGGCTCATTGACAGATCGTGGGTGAAACAGGGAACGGTGGCATCGAAGATCGCCGCTCCCAGCTCGTCCTTCGAGTAGGCACCGGTGGTTCGCCGATCGTAGATGGCGAGAGCCTCGGCCGGATGCTGGTGCACGAAGTCGATGCCACGACGCAGAATCCGCACCACCTTGTCGAGCAGCCCGCGACGCTGCGCCAAGACCTCTTCGCTGGTGATCAAGATGAGCTGGCAGAAATCCGGCACCCCCCAATCCTTGAGAGCGAAGAAACCAGGATCGGCACCGCGACCGCGGGCTTCGATGACCTCGAAGTTGTAGAAGATCAAGGTCGCGACATCGGCCTTGTCTTCGAGCAGCGCGTCGGTGTGCTGAAAGCCGTTGTTGACCAGGGTGAAGGCGGCCGGATCGTACTCGCCACCATCGGCCGCGATCATCGTGCCGATGATGGCGGGACCGCCCGCCCCCGGAGCGCCCGGATACTGGATGCGCTTGCCCGCCATGTCGCGCGGTCGCTCGATGCCCGAGCCACGGAGGTACATGACGCCACCGTTGGTGTGCAGGAAACGCGCAAAGCCGACCACCTTCTCGCCCTTGGCGCGGTCCTGCACCAGGTGGATGGGCTCCGTGATCGCCACCTCCATGCGTCCGGCTTCGATCTCGTCCATGGCATCGAAGTGCTGTTCCGGCTCGACCAGATCGAGCTCGATCCCGGCGTCCCGAAACCAGTGCTTCGCCTCCGCCACCAGCAGCGGCAGATGATCGGGATTGAGAAACCACTCGAGCCCCAAGCGCAGCTTTTCCATCGCTTTCTCCTTCGCCCTCGGCGAATCGGCTTTCGTTGCGCGAGAAGAATACCGCCGCTGTCCTCGATTGTCGCTCTTTGGAAGACGTCGAATTCAATCCCCGGGAAGGGACCCTGCCGAGCATTGAACGGGAACGGACTCGAGCGCCGTACCCCTGGTGAGACTTCCGGCAATCACTTCAAGGAGAACACCATGAAGATCTCACCAAAAATCCTCTCCATCCTGGCTTTCACGGGCCTTGCCCTCGGTGGCTTCGCCCTCGCCACGGAACCCCCGCCGCCAGCCGGACCGGGACAGTGGCTAGCCACCGGTTCGGATTCCTGCGATGCGGGTGAAACCTGTGTCGAATGGAGCTTACGGCAGGGCAAACGGGACCTTCCCACCGGAGTCCTCTGCTGCCTGCCCGACAAGCTCGTCGGAAGCAACGACTTCAACGCCTGCTCATTCGACCGCCAGGACGACGCCAGTTAGTAAACGGAGGCGTCTCGGTCAACGCCCCTTGGCACCGCGGTGATCCCAGCCGGTCAAAGTGATCAACACCGCGGCGACGGCCCACTCGGCCGGCTTCAGCAGCAGCCAGACCAGGGCCGCCCGCGGTGGTGTCGAGACCCGCTTGGCCCATCGCGGGCCGCAACGATCGTAGAGCGCGCGCAGACGCTGGTGCCCACGCGGCAAGGCGCGGCGCAACAGCAGCTCGGCCGCCTTGAAGCGCGCCAGCTGCGGCGTCACTCGAAAGCTGCCACCGCCGGCGCAGCGCACCTCCCGGCCTCCCACCAGCCAGCCGGGGCCACGCCCGGCGGCGGTGGCGAGAAAACAGTCCGGCGGACTGTCCGGCAAGGACTGGTAGAAGCGCATCGCCTCGAGGGCCGCCAGCCGCCAGCTCACCAAATACAGCGGCGCCAGCAGTCCCAATCCCCACCACCGGAAACCGTCCAGCTTGCCCAGCCGCCGGTGCAAGCCGAGCAGCGCTTGCAAGCTCCAGACTGGACCACACAGGAGGCAGAGCATCAGCGCGGACCACAAGACCACCAGCGCCCCGGTTGTCAGAGCCTCTCCTGGAGCCGGCGGATGCGACCGCTCGATCCATTGGAAGATCGTGCCTCCCAGCCACGCCAAGATCACGAGGCCGCCGGACAGCCACCAGCGCAAGCGCCGGCTCGAGCGATCTCGGATCCACCGCCCGAGCCAGATCAAGGCCCGCCCCAGCAACCACAGGCCCAGCAGGAAGACTGCGCTCTTCCACCAAGACTCGGTGATGAACAGCAGCACCAAGAAACCGTAGTGCAGCGACAGCACCAACCCCAGCATCAAGATCCAGCGCACCACCGATCGGTGCACCCAGTCCCGCGGCCGCAGCACGATCGCCAAGCAGGTGATCGCCACCAACCCGGCGAAAGGCGAGAAGTAGGTTGCCCCCGGTGGACCGATCAGAATCCCGGCCCAGGCTTTGAGCTCACCGCTTTGCCATTCCGGCAGGGTCACCCCAGCCCAGGCCAGCCAAAAAGAAAGCGCAGGAACCACTACCGTCGCCAGCAGAAAGCGCAGCCGCTGCGCCATCCCACCTGGGAAAAGCCATCTCCGGGTCTCGTCATGGCTGGAGTCCATGGCGGCGAAGCTTAGCCGCGCCGCCCGAGCCGCCGGTGGCGAAATGTGGCGCTGCCGAGGCGCTGCCGCAGTACGATTCAGAGCATGACGAATCGAGACCTGGCCGACGAGGGCCCCGAAGCGGTACCGATCCGACACCCTGCCGAGCTTCCTGACGGCGGCATCGCCGTGGTCGGCCTACCGTTCGACGGCAACTCGTCCTTTCTGCGCGGGCCGGCCGCCGGGCCGGCGAGCCTCCGTCGGGTACTCCATGCCGGGTCGTCGAACCTGACCACCGAGGAGGGAACCGATCTCGGCACGTCGGAGGCCTGGGGACACATCGGCGACCTCGAGCTCGACGAGGACGGCGCCGACCAGGCGATCGAGCAGGGCATCGCCAGCCTGCTCGATCGAGGCTTGCGGTTCGTCGCTCTGGGTGGCGACCACTCGGTGACCTTTCCGATCCTGCGCGCCCTCGGGCCGCGCCACCGCGACCTGACGATCGTCCACCTCGACGCCCATCCCGACCTCTACGACGAGCTCGACGGCAATCGCCTGTCCCACGCCTGCCCCTTCGCCCGGATTCTCGAGGCGGGCCTGGCGCAGCGGCTGATCCAGATCGGCATCCGCACCCTCAACGAACCGCAGCGCCGCCAGGCGGAGCGCTTCGGGGTGGAGATCTTGCCGGCCAAGGAGTGGACCTGCGATCGCCTTCCGGAGGTCAGCGGCGACGTCTACTTGAGCCTCGACCTCGATGTCCTCGACCCGGCCTACGCGCCCGGGGTGTCGCACCACGAGCCGGGAGGACTGTCGAGCCGCCAGGTGCTCACCATCCTGCAGAACCTTGGCGGCAACCTGGTCGGCGCCGACATCGTCGAGCTCAATCCGCACCGCGATCCCCTCGACATGACCGCCATGGTGGCCGCCAAGTGCCTCAAGGAAGTCCTCGGCCGGATGCTCTGAAGGCTCGCTCCGAGCGGCACATCAACCTCCTATGGGCGTCCCAGAAGGCCCCTTCGTTACTCCCGGCGAAGGATTTGCGCGACACCTCAAAGCGCTTTAAAATAAGGACTTAAGAGTTTCTTATCGCGACCCTTGAGTCGCTCCCTTCCCTGCTCCACAGGTTCCAGCGAAGCTCCACCTCGAACCGAGAACCGGCTCGGTCGGAAAGACCGAGCGCCGAAGGAGAGCGACATGAACGCACCCCAGAAGACCATCGAGGCGTTGCAGAAACGCCTCGACCGGCGCCGCGAAGTGCGCCAGCGCAAAGAACAGCAGATCGAGTCGATCCGCCAGGGCACGAGCTACGACTGGCAAGAGCTCGACGATTCCCAGAGGTTGCAGCAGCGCGCCCGCAGCCTCGGCCTGTGGCGGGAAAGCACTCAGATCGAACAGGACCCGCAGGCCGTCGGCCAGCGGGTATTCGAGCAGATCATCGATCAGAACGACCTCCTCGACGTCACCTTCCTGGCGCGTGGTGATCGCGCCTCGAAGGCGGTCGGCAGAATCCTCCTACCGGTTCCCGGGGGAACTCGGCTCGGCACCGGCTTCATGGTCAGCCCGCAGGTGATGATGACCAACAATCACGTCCTCGCCAGCGCTGTCGAGGCCGCCGACGCCACCTTCGAGTTCGACTTCTTCAACCGCGAAGCGGGCGGCACCGGGCCGGTGCAACGCTTCCGCCTGGAGCCCTTCCGGCTCTTCCTCACGGATGTCGCGCTGGATTTCTCGGCCATTGCCGTCGAGGCCGTCAACGACGCCGGCCAGGCGGTTGCAAACCGCGGTTTCCACCGCCTGATCGCACCTTCCGGCAAGGCCCTCGTCGGTGAGCGGCTCAACATCATCCAGCATCCCGGCGGCGATCCTCAGAAGGTCGTCGTCCACGACAACACCTTGGTCGACGTCTTCGATGACTTCGTCCACTACCGGGCCGACACCCAGGGCGGCTCGTCCGGTTCTTCGGTGTTCAACAACCGTTGGGACTTGGTGGCTTTGCATCACGCCGCCGTCGGCTCCTTGAACGAGGGTGTGCGGATCAGCCGAATCGTCGACCGCCTGCGCGAGATGATCTCCCAGGAGAGCACCGTCGATCGCGACCTGATCGCCAGCCTGCTGGCCAACGGTGGCCCCACGACGCCGGCGAGCGCTGGCTCCTCGGTGGTCGCATCAGCGACCGCCGGAGCATCCACCCCGGCTGCGACCACCACCTCGGCCGAGGCCGATCCGGTGGTCGCCGACGGAGTCGCCACCTGGGTGATCCCGCTGCGCGTCAGCGTCGAGCTTCCCAACATCGACGGCGCTGGGTCCGGGGATCCGCTCGGCGGGGATTCGGACTCCCCCGCGGCCGAAGAGGACGACCCCCTGCTGAGCGGCGCCCTCGACCAGCTCGACGACGCCGACCGCCGCGAGTACTACAACGCCGACCGCGATGCCGAAGCGCGCCAAGCCTACTATCCGGACAACCTCCAGGATCTCCAAGGCGCCGCCCTCTTCTCCACCCTCTCGAGCCTCGTCGAGAGCACCCATCGGCCGGTCTCCAGCTATCGCGTGGCGCGCTACGACCATCTCTATCCTTGGATCGATCGCCGCGCCGCCGGCTCGCGCCAGCTACAGGGCATCTACTCCAACCTGCCCTTCGACGCCGAGACCCTGATTCGCCAGGAAATCGCCATCGAACGCCAGCGCGAGGCCCGCATCCTCGAACGCGGCATGCTGGAATCGACGGAGATCGACGAGGACTTCCTGCGCCGGCTCGAAAACTCCTTGCCCTACAACTGCGAGCACGTCGTCCCGCAGTCCTGGTTCAACCGTCAGAAGACCCCCAAGATCGACCTCCATCACCTCTTCACCTGCGAGTCGCGGTGCAACAGCTTTCGCAGCAATCACGCCTTCGACCGCTTCGCTCGAGAGGCCGTTCGCGACGACTGCGGTCGCGCCGAGGACGGCCGCTTCGAGCCACTCCACGGCCACGGCGCCGCGGCCCGGGCGACCTTCTACTTCTTGCTGCGCTACCCCGGAGAGGTCGCCGACCACCGGGACGAGATGCCCGTCGAGCGTCTCGCCGTACTGCAGGCCTGGCACCAGGCCTCGCCACCGTCCGAGTGGGAGCTGCACCGCAATGCCGAGATCGAGAAGGCGCAGGGCAACCGCAATCCCTTCATCGACTTCCCGGAGCTGGCCTCTCGCGCTGCCCTGGAAATGGGTCTGCAGTAGAAGGCCCTTCTGCTAGGGTCCCTCCGTGAGCTCCTGGGAAGCCCTGCTGTCGCATCCTCTCGATCTCGTCGGAGGGATCCTCTTCGCCCTCGCTTTCCCGCTCTACCACGGCCTCTACCCCTCCCTCGTCCGGCGCTTCCCCAACCGCGCCGCCCGCCGTCGCTTCGACCTCTTTCGGCGCTCCTGGATCGCCGGCCTGGTGGAGAATCGAGACCTGTTGGTGGCGGCCCAGCAGACGCGCAACCTGGCGATGGTCAATTCCCTCCTGGCGTCCTCCGCCCTGATCCTGATGGGGCTGACCGCCAACGTCCTGGTGCAGGTCGCCAAGCCGCCCGCCACCAGCACAGCAAGCCCCACCGACTGGGGCCTGCAACTGGTCGGCCTGGAGCCGAAGCTCTTCTTGCTGATCGTGGTGTTCGCCGTCGCTTTCGGCTACGTGATGGGATCGCTGCGCCACCTCGGCCACTTCAACCTCGTGATCGGCGCCGATCCCGAGCTGATCGAAGAACAAGAAGGGGTGTCGGCAGTCGACTACTTTTCGGCGCTGATCAACCGCGCCTCCAATCGCCACACCCTCGGCGTCCGAACCTTCTACTCCGCCTTTCCCCTCTTCGCCTGGCTCTTCGACAGCCGACTCTTCGTCCTCCTGACTCTCGCTTCGGCGATTCGATTCGTCGGCTTTCAGGATTTCCGTCACCTGTTGCGACGAAGCTGAAGTACCTTTTCGGCAAGCTGCCGATAAACCTTTTCAACGATTGCCGGTACCTTTCGGTAGCACCGAGAGCCGAGGACCACGGCCCCTCGCTGATCGTCAGCCCTCTCGCAACCACCCACCAGGAGAACACCATGAAGCAAACGATCCGCCGCCTCGGAATCATCCTCATCGCCAGCGCTCTCGCGATCCTCGCTTCCTCGGCCCTGGCCGCAGAACGGAACGGTCCGCCGATCAAGTCGGGGCAGTGGATCGCCACCGGCACGGATGAGTGCCCGGAAGGCCAGATCTGTGTCGTTTGGGAGCTACAACAGGGAGGCAAAGCCTTCAAGACCGACCTCAATTGCTGCCTCGAAGCGGAGTTGGTCGGCAGCACTCGCTTCGGCGCCTGCTCGAGCTTCCGCGATCCGCAAGGGGGCTAGCAGGTTGCTGAAAAACTCATCGGCAACCTGCGACCGAGCCCGGGAGGGCTCGGCGGCGGCTCTGCCGCCGCGACGGGAGAGGAGGCCCAAGAACCGCGCTTCTTGGGCCGGAGCGGGACGCGCAGTCAGGGGCGCGTAGCCCCTCTCGGAACAAATAGCTAGCAGCGCTGGAAAATCCGCGAAGCGGACTTTTTCAGCAGCCTGCTAGTAGCTCTCTCGGCCTCGGTGGCGAACCGCAGAAGGGCGCAGATCTTCCGGCCCTTCGAAACGTACCTATTTATCGAAGACCGTTCTTCGAGCTCGAGATGTCGAGCCCGGTCTTCTTCTCGGCGTCACAGCCGACGCCGGAGATCGAGAAATCGCCACCGCGAAGAGCGGACCGCCCCCAAGGAGCTACCCCATGACCTCTCGACGCCTGACCTTCTCCTTCACCACCCTGATCGTCACCGCCCTACTCGCCTTCTCCCTCACCGCCGCCCCCAAGGCCGACGTCAAGCCGAGACAGGGCGAGTGGCGCGCCACCGGAACCGACGAGTGCCCCCAAGGCACCATCTGTGCCGAGTGGTTCGCCTACGACCGCGGCAACACCATCCGCACCGGCCTCAACTGCTGTATCGCCCCGAAGAAGCTGGGCAGCGGCGACTTCTGGGCTTGCTCGACCGTCCGTGACGACGACATCGACTGATCCGCGAAACCTCGTGCAGCTCCCGAGAACTCACTACCAGCGAGCGCCCCAGCGCCACACTACTCCAGGAGGAGCCCCATGATCGCTCGACGCCTTTACCTCTCGTTTCTCACCCTCATCGTCACCGCCGTGCTCGCCTTCTCCCTCGCCGCCGCCCCCAAGGCCGACGTCAAGCCGAGACAGGGCGAGTGGCGCGCCACCGGAACCGACGAGTGCCCCCAGGGCACCATCTGCGCCGAGTGGTACGACCTCACCACCGGACCGGCGGTTCGCACCGGCTTCAACTGCTGTATCGTCCCGAAGAAAATCGGCAGTGGCGATTTCTGGGCCTGCGCCGGTCCCCGTCCCGACGACGCTCCGGAAGAGTAGTCACGGGTCAGGGATTCAGCACCAGCGTCGGGTCACCCAGCAAGGTCCAACCGAGGAGCACGTCGAGGCGCTCCGGGTGACTCCGACGCAGCTCTTCCTTGGCTTGCTGCAACGCTCGCCCGAGGGCTTCCCCAGGGGTCAGCATGCGGCCGAACGCCTGCTGCGCCAGCAGCCGCTCGGACTCGACGGTGGTCAGGGTCGAGGCGCCGAGCACCGCCGCCGCTCCGTGCTCGGGATCGAGCAGCAGGGCGTGGGCCAGGGTGTCGTAAGCGGGGGCCACGAAGTAGGTGTTCCAACAGCCCCACTGGGTCAAGACCATCGGAGCAGGGTTGGAGAGACCGGCCACGTCGGCCGCCGAGAACAGCCCATCGAAGGTCCACACGGTGGGGCCCGAGTGGCCGATGAAGCTGGCCAGCGCCGGAGCGCGATCGAGCCCGGCGAGAAGCGCATGGCGCGCCGCGTCGATCGCCAGATCGTCGAGGTAGACGGTCTCGGCCCGCCAGTCCGGCGGCAGAGCCCCGGCCAGTAGCCGGTCGCTGATCGCCGCGAAGGAGGTCATCGCCTCAGCGTCATCGGCGGCGAAGAGGGCCGTTCGACGCGGTCCCTGCCAGCCGAAGTCCAAGGTCTTGCGAACCATCGCTCGCAGCTCCTCCGGCGTACGCGCCGGCAGCCGCCCGATCGCCAGGTCCGGGAAGCCATCGCCATCGACGTCCCCCAGGAGGGCGTCCGACGGACTGAAGCGAATCAGCTCATCGGTCGCGGTGTAGATGGTCGGCACGAAGCTCAAGGAGCCGAGGCCGCTGTGATCCAGGTAGTCGTAGCTGTCGCCCCCGGCGAGGAGCACGAACTCCGTCCCGCGGTCGGCGACGGCCTCCCGGAGATAGGACCGAATGGCGTCGGGGTCGACGATGCCGTGGGTGTAGGCCGCGTAGAGATCCGCCACGTCGACCCGCGACACCGAATAACCCTCGGCCTGGCGAGCCGCCACCAGCGGGTCGAGCTCCGGCAGCAGACTGGCATGACCGATGATGGTCAAGCGCGAATGTCCCTGGGGAAGGTCCGGCCGCGGAGCCGGCGCCACCGAGTCGACCCGCCGAAAGGCCTCACCGGTCAGCAAGTGATACTCGAACTGCTGCTCGCGACGACCGGGAATGGTGACCTCCAGGGAGCCGTCACCGGCCGCCACCGTGAACGGCAAGCGCACCGGCCGGCGAGGATGGCGACCCTCGAGCCGGTAGGCCGCCGCCGGCGGCGTGCGCCAACCGGCCACCCGGAAACGACCACCGGCGGCGGTGAACCGCAGCGCGTCGCCGCGCGCCTGGAGATGCCGCGGATAGGTCAGGGCATAGGACTCGAGGTGCACCAGATCGAAGGGCACCCCGGTGTCGCCGGGCAGGGTGAGGGTCAGTCGATTGACGCCCTCGCGCAGCAGGCCCGCCGGCAGGGCGAGGGACGGCTCGACCACTGCCAGGCCATCAAAGGCGGCACTCCACAAGAGCTCTCCGTTGAGCGAGATTTCGACCCGGTGATCCGGAGCCACCGGAAAGTCCGTGCCACCCCACAGGCGCACGTCGAGGCGTGCCCCGGCGCCCTCGGAGACGAGGTCTTCGACCGGCAGCTCGAAGTCCGTGACCAGCGGCTCGGTCTGGGCCAGCAGCCGGCGGTCGTACCAAGGGTCGTCGAGGGGTGAGGCAAAGCTGTAGGCACGATCCTCCTCGACCACGAGGCGGGCGAGATAGGTCGAGACCAGCGGCGCCGCGGGCTCGAAGCCCTTGGCCTGCACCATCGCTCGGGCCTGCGCCGGGTCGACCTCGAGGTAGAAGACGTTGGTCCGGGTGTAGAGGGAGTCGGTGATCGCTTCGCCGTAGAACTCGATCTCCGCCCCCGGACCGAAGGCCACCGCCCCCGGCGCCAAGAGCACACGGCGCGATCGGGGGATGCCCCGCGAGGTCAGGGCCAGGCTTTTCGCCGGCACACCCGAAAGATCGAGGCCAGCCTGGCGCAACTCCTCGTAGGAAACGCGATAGAAGCCGGTGTCGCGAATCCGCAGGGCGGCACGCTCGACGCCCCGCTGGCGCACTTCGGCCTGGCGCCGGGCTCGCCGCTGCTCTTCAGCCCGGCGAACGGCCGCCCAGTCGATCACCTTCGGGGTGATCGCGCGGCCATACTTTCGACCGAGCTCGAAGGGACCGTGGACCCGTTTCCGGGACCGGGTGTCGTAATCCTCGAGGCGAAACTCGCGCCCCTGAGCGCCGACGACCTCGACCTCATAGGTCTGCAACGCCACCGAATCGACCACCCGGCTCGGAATCAACTTCTGGGTCAAGGGGCGCCAGCCCTCGGCGGTCTTCTCGCGCAGGTGGAAGCCGACGGTGCCGACCTCCGTCGCCGTGGTCCAGCGGAACAGCACGCCCTCGGGAGTCGCCTCGCTGGCGAAGGACGCCAGGCTCACCGGGGTCGAGAAGTTGAGCCCGAAGGCCAGCACGCTGGCGGCTTCGTCGACGTGGCTACGCTCGCCGTCGCCTTCGTTGCCGGCACCGGTGTTGTTGTCTTCGTCGACGGTGAAGCGCACGGCGCTGGTGTCGAAGCCGGCGGTGCAACGACGCAGCCAGCCGCCGTCGTCCTCGTTGCGCGTCCGTTTGGTCGCCACCACCACCGGGGTGGCGGCGAAGCAGCCGGCCGAGAAGGTGGCTCCCTCACCGGCGTTGCAGCCGTCGGTCCAGCCATCGATCACTTCGCCCGTATTGATCGCTTCGAAGGGCACCGCCACCGGGCCACCGAAGCTGCTGAAGTCGAGGGTCGTGCAGCCAGCCGTCGGCGCCACCGCCAACCAGCCGATGGTCTCGGCGCTCACCGTGCCCTGCTGCACTTCACTGCGCTCGAGGGCAACGTCGGCCCCGCTGGTGGAGATGATCGGAGCACCGGCGCCGTCCTCGACCACCGTCGCCGTGAGGAAGGGGGTCGAGACCGTACCCGGCGGCGTTCCGCTCTCGCTCGCCAAGCCCTGGATGCGCAACAGGAGGCTCGGGGCAGCGCCGAAGGTGGTGCCAAAGGTGATCGATGCCGCGCCTTCGGTGCCACAGGCCGCCGCCGTCGCGCAGCCGTGCTGCACCGCCGTGGTGGCCACCGAGCCGGCCGCCATGGTCACCGTGGTGGCGCTACCGCCGACGGTCGCCGGAATGCTGTGCACCCCGGGCTCGATGGCGATGTAGTGCAGATCGAGGTTGGTGTGGGGGCCGTTGTGTCCCGGTGGCTCGACGCAGGCGATGTCGAAGCCGTCCTGGCGCACGGCCGCCAGGCGGAAGTTGCAGGGGTGGCCGCCGGCGTTGGTCGGAATGACGAAGACCAGCGGCGTCACGCCGTTTTCCTGGAACACCGTCGAATTGAAGGGCACGGTGCGAAAACCGCTGCCCGCGTTGGTTGCCGGCAACGCGAAGGTGGCCACCTCGATGGCGACCCCGAAGACCGGCGTCGCCACCAGAAGACCCATCACCAAAGACAGCAAATGACCCTTGACGGGGCCGCGTGGGACCGAACGCCGCTTGATCTCCGACATCTCAACCTCACTTCCCATTGGAGAGTCCAGGCGAACCAGACGACGACAAGACAACAGCGCAAATTACAACTATATCTAAAATTCTCACGAAAGCCACCTGCGGAGTGACGGAAGGATCGCCGGCATCCGCGATACGACAGCATCTCTGCGAGTTTTGAAGCGGCCCTGATGGATTTCGAGGGACCCGATGGTCGAGGCGCCCTGTGGTAAATTTTCGGCCCATGCTCGCACTGAACCGGCAGCGTTCCGGCCCGCCTGGCCGGGATGCCGTGAGAGCCTCGGCAGCCAGCTCCCGGGGTCTGCAGAGGGAAGCTCTCGCCTGCGGGAGCCGGGGGTGAAGAACGCCCTCCTGCTGGCCGCCACCTTGCTGGCCATTTGGCTCCTCTGGTCGGGCCACTACACGCCCCTGCTGCTGACCCTCGGAGCGCTGTCGGTCCTGGCGATCACCGTCCTGTCGCACCGCATGGAGACCGACGACGAAGAAGGGCAGCTCCTCGTCCTGGTGCCCCGGCTGGTGGTCTACCTGCCCTGGCTGTTCCGACGCATTGCGCGCACCAACATCGACATCAGCCGTCGCATCCTGGCACCGTCGCTGCCGATCAAACCTCAGATGGTGCGCGTCAAGGCGCGACAGAAGACCGACCTCGGACGGGTGATCTTTGCCAACTCGCTGACCCTGACGCCGGGGACCGTCACCGCCGACATGGATGGCGACGACATCCTGGTGCACGCCCTCACCCGCGAGAACGTCGAAGCTCTCGGCCGCGCCCGCATGAACAAGAAGGTGGCGCGGGTGATCGAAGGGCAGAGCGGTCCCGAGGTCCAGCGTTGATCTATCTCGCCGCCCTCGCCGGCTTGGTGGTGACGATGGTGATGGCCCTGGTCCGTGCGGCCCTCGGCCCCACCGTGTTCGACCGCATCCTGGCCCTCAACATGTTCGGCACCAAGACGGTGCTGCTGATCGCCGTGCTCAGCTTCGCCTCCGGCCGACCGGATTTTCTCGACCTCGCCATGGTCTACGCCTTGATCAACTTCATCGGCGTCGTCGCCGTGCTGCGCTTCGCGCGCCACGGCTTCTTCCTGGGTGACGAGGAGAGCCGTTGATGAGCCTCGGGCTGATCCTGGACCTGGTGGTCGCCGGCTTCCTCCTGGCCGGCGCCTTCTTCGTGGTGGTCGGCGGTATCGGCGTCATCCGCCTGCCCGACTTCTTCAGCCGCACCCACGGCGCCGGCATCACCGACACCATGGGAGCGACCCTGGTGATCAGCGGCTTGATGATCGAAGCGGGCCTCTCCCTGGTCACCCTCAAGCTGCTGCTGATCCTGTTCTTCCTCTTGGTCACCAGCCCCACCGCCTGCCACGCCCTCACCCGCGCCGCCCTCGCCGAAGGGGTGGCGCCGCAGGTGGTCGCGCCCGAGGAGGATGCCTCATCCTTGAGCTGAGCCCGGTCGCGAGCCAGTGGGTGGACGTCTTGCTGCTGGCCCTGCTGGTGGCGACGGCGATCATCATCGTGCGCCTGCGGGGGCTGTGGGCGGCGGTGATGTTGACCGGCATCTACAGCTTCCTCAGCGCCAGCTGGATGCTGCTCCTCGACGCCCCCGATGTCGCCTTCACGGAGGCCGCCGTCGGCGCCGGCATCTCGACCGTGCTGATGCTCGGCACCCTCTCCCTGACCAGCCGCCGAGAGCGCGCTCCGAGACGCTCGCCGCTGCTGCCCCTGGTGGTGGTCACCCTGACCGGCGCCGCCTTGATCTACGGCACCCTCGACATGCCGCACTTCGGAG
This sequence comes from Acidobacteriota bacterium, assembly GCA_039028635.1. Lineage (NCBI taxonomy): Bacteria > Pseudomonadati > Acidobacteriota > Acidobacteriota bacterium. Next base: position 17,221 of record JBCCHV010000035.1, on the reverse strand, counting down.
ATCCGGCGGCGCCCATCCAGACCTATCCGGCGCCTTCCTACGTCGAGCGCTCGGTCGAAGACATCGACGTCCCCAACGTCGTCACCGCCGTCCTCGGCAGCTATCGCGGCTTCGACACCCTCGGCGAAACGGTGGTGGTGTTCACCGCCGGCATCGTCGTGCTGGTGCTGTTACGGGGCCGCCGCAGTGAGCTGGAGGAGCCATGAGGCGAGCCTCCATTCTGCGGGTCGTCTCGACCCTGGCGATTCCGTACATCCTGCTGTTCGCCCTCTATGTGCAATTCCATGGCGACTACGGCCCCGGCGGTGGTTTCCAGGCCGGCGTCATCTTCGCCGCCGGCTTCATCCTCTACGCCTTGATCTTCGGCCTCGGCGCCGCCAAGCGCATCACCCCGATGGCGCTGGTCGAATCGCTGGTCGCCCTCGGCGTGCTGGTGTTCGCCGGCACCGGCGTGGTCACCATGCTGCTGGGCGGCAACTTCCTCGACTACAACCGCCTCGACAGCCACGACCCCATCCACGGCCAGCACGTCGGCCTGCTCCTGATCGAGCTCGGGGTCGGCATCACCGTCGCCTCGGTGATGCTGGCGATCTTCTACTCCTTCGCCGGCCGCCGCCCGGAACCGGTGGAGCTCGAGGAAGCAGCCGAAGCGGACGAGACCGAGCTCGAGGAAGCCTCGTGATTCTCGGCCTGTTCAACTACTGGGTCGTGATCGTGCTGATGATGGCCGGTTTCTACACCGTCATCGCGCGCACCAACCTGGTCAAGAAGGTCATCGGCCTGAACATCTTCCAGACCTCCGTCTTCTTGCTCTACATCACCATGGGCAAGGTGCAGGGCGGCACCGCACCGATCCTGGCGGACGGTTTCGAGATCTACTCGAACCCGCTGCCCAGCGTGCTGATCCTGACGGCGATCGTCGTCGGCGTCGCCACCACTTCCGTCGCCCTGGCACTCATCGTGCGCATTCGAGAAGCCTACGGCACCCTCGAGGAGGACGAGATCCAGGACAAGGACCTCGGCCGTTGATCGATCAGCTCCCGGTCCTGCAGGTCCTGCTGCCTCTGCTGGCGGCTCCCCTGTGCGTGCTGCTGCGCCGGCGGGTGCCCGTCACCGCCCTCGCCCTCGCCGCCTGCTGGGGCTCCTTCGCCGTCGCCATCGGGCTGCTGCAGCGGGTGCTGGCGGAGGGTGTGGTGGTCTACGAGATGGGCGCCTGGAGCGCCCCCTGGGGCATCGAGTACCGGGTCGACCTGCTCAGCGCCTTCGTCCTGCTGTTCGTCTCCGGCATCGGCGCCCTGGTGCTGACCTATGCGCCGAAGAGCCTCACCGCCGAGATTCCCGCCGACCGCCTGCACTTCTTCTACACCCTCTACCTGCTGTGCCTCACCGGCCTGCTCGGCATCACCATCACCGGCGATCTCTTCAACCTCTTCGTCTTCCTCGAGGTCTCGTCTCTGTCGTCCTACGGCCTGATCTCCCTGGGGCGCAACCGGCAGGCGCTCACCGCGGCTTTCCGCTACCTGATCATGGGCACCATCGGTGCCACCTTCATTCTGATCGGCGTCGGGCTGATGTACCAGATGACCGGCACCCTCAACATGGCCGACATGGTGCAGCGCATCGCCGACCGCGAGGCCCTCCGCACGGTGCGCGTGGCCTTCGCCTTTCTGACCGTCGGCATCGGCCTCAAGATGGCCCTCTTTCCGCTCCACCAGTGGCTGCCCGACGCCTATGCCCATGCCCCTTCGACGGTTTCGGCGTTCATCGCCGCCACCTCGACCAAGGTCTCCGTCTACATCCTGCTGCGCTTCGTCTTCACCATCTACGGCGTCGAGTTCGCCTTCGCCAACCTGCATATCGAGCGCTTCCTGATTCCGCTGTCGCTGGCGGCGATGTTCCTGGCCTCGGCGGCGGCCATCTATCAGACCGATCTCAAGCGTCTGCTCGCCTACTCGAGCGTCGCCCAGGTGGGTTACATGACCCTCGGCGCCAGCTTCGCTTCCGTCGAAGGGCTGACCGCCTCCATCGCCCACCTGTTCAACCATGCCCTCACCAAGGGCGGCATGTTCCTCGCCGTCGGCTGCCTGGTGTACCGCATCGGCCGCACCTCCCTGGCGAACCTCGAGGGCATCGGACGACGCATGCCCTGGACCACCTTCGCCTGGGTGCTCGGCGGTCTCGGTTTGATCGGCGTTCCCGGCACCGCCGGCTTCGTCAGCAAGTGGTACCTGCTCGAAGCCGCCCTCGGCGCCGGCGCTTGGCCGCTGGCCCTCGCCATCCTGCTGAGCTCCCTGCTGGCGGTGATCTACATCTGGAAGGTGATCGAGGTGGCTTACTTCCGGTTGCCGCAAACCCGCACCAGCCAGGCGGTCGAAGCCCCGGCCGTGCTCCTGCTGCCGACCTGGCTGTTGATCGGCGCCAGCCTCTACTTCGGATTTCGCGCCACCTTCTCGGCGGATCTCGCTCGCCAGGCCGCCGAGGCCCTGCTCCAGGGAATGCCATGAGCCCCGGCACCGCCATTCTGCTGGCCCTGGCGCTGCCCGCCATCGCCGCCGTCTTCGCCGCCCTGCTCCACCGGCGGCCCAATTTGCGCGAGCTCTTCAGCCTGCTCTGCGGTAGCGGCCTGCTGGCGGTCACGGCCTATTTGGCACCGCGCGTCGCCGCCGGCGAACGCCCCGCCTACGTGCTCTTCGAGATGCTGCCCGGGCTCGGCATCGCCTTCGAGCTCGAGCCCCTCGGCATGCTCTTCGCCCTGGTCGCGTCGAGCCTGTGGATCGTCACCACGCTCTACTCGATCGGCTACATGCGCGGCCATCGAGAAGAGAACCAAAGCCGGTTCTTCGCCTGCTTTGCGGTCGCCATTTTCGCCGCCCTCGGCGCCGCCATGGCGGCCAACATGCTGACCTTGTTTCTCTTCTACGAGGTCATGACCCTTTCCACCTACCCGTTGGTCACTCACCACGGCACCAGCAAGGCGCGCCGCGGCGGCAGGGTCTACCTCGGAGTCCTGCTGTCGACCTCGATCTGCTTCCTGCTGCTCGCCGTGGTGTGGACCTGGCACCTCGCCGGCACCCTCGACTTTCGCCCCGGCGGCATCCTCGCCGGCAAGGCCGATCCGGCGATGCTGACGGTGCTCCTCGCCCTTTTCATCTTCGGCACCGGCAAAGCCGCCGTCATGCCCTTCCATCGCTGGTTGCCGGCGGCGATGGTGGCGCCGACTCCGGTGAGCGCCCTGCTCCACGCCGTGGCGGTGGTCAAAGTCGGCGTGTTCACGGTGCTGAAGGTGATCGTCTATCTCTTCGGCCTCGAGCTCCTCACCTCGACGGGGATTGCCACCGCCCTGACCTGGGTCGCCGCCGGCACCATCCTGATCGCCTCCCTGGTGGCGATGACCAAGGACAACCTCAAGGCTCGCCTGGCCTACTCGACCGTCAGCCAGCTCTCCTACATCGTCCTCGGCGCGTTGCTCGCCAACGCCTGGGGAGTGATCGGCGGCGGCATGCACATCGCGATGCACGCCTTCGGCAAGATCACCCTGTTCTTCTGCGCCGGCGCCATCTATGTCGCGACCCACAAGACCGAGATCTCGGATATGAACGGCCTCGGCCGAGTCATGCCCTGGACCTTCGGCGCCTTCACCCTCGGCGCCTTCAGCGTCATCGGCGTGCCCCCCCTGGGCGGGTCCTGGAGCAAGTGGTACCTCGCCCTCGGTGCCCTCGAGGCCGAGCAGATCGCCCTGGTGGCGGTCCTGATGGTGAGCTCGCTGCTCAACATCCTCTACCTGATGCCGATTCCGGCGCGGGCCTTTTTCAGCCCCTCCTCCAAGCAGGACCTGGAGCAGCATCCCCGCCGCCGTGAGCCTCTGCTCTGCGTCGGGCCGCCGGTGCTCACCGCCCTCGCCTGCGTGGCGCTGTTCATCTATGCCGAGGACCTCTACCGGCTCCTCGAGCCAATCGCCCAAATCTCAACGGCTGGATCCTGACCATGGCCAACCCGCAAGCGAACGAACGGCCCCGCTGGGTCGACGACCCCAAGAACGTCGACAAGATCGTCTACGGTCTCTACATCGTCTGCGCTCTGCTGGTGCTGGCGGATCTGTTCTACGACAAGCACCCGCACTTCGCCTTCGAGGGCTGGATCGGCTTCTTCGGTTTCCTCGGTTTTCTCGGCTCGGTGGGTCTGGTGTTCGCGGCCAAGGCCCTGCGCAAGCTGCTGATGCGGCGGGACGACTACTATGACCGCTAGTCTCGCCAGCCTGCCTCCGGGCCTGCTCCTGATCTTCGGCGGTCTGCTCCTCACCCTGCTGCGCGGCCGCCTGCAGCGCATCGCCCTGGTGGCGCTACCCCTCGCCAGCGCCTGGCAGCTCCTGCAGTTCTTCCCCGACGGTACGCTCGTCCAGGCCCAGATCTTCGACTACGAGCTGACCCCCGTTCGCATCGACCGCCTGAGCCTGGTGTGGGGCTATGTTTTCCACATCGCCGCCTTCGTCAGCGCCCTCTACGCCTTCCACGTCAAGGACACGCTGCAGCACGCCTCGGCACTGGTCTACGCCGGCGCCGCCATCGGCGCCGTCTTCGCCGGCGACCTGGTGACCCTGTTCGTCTACTGGGAGCTCACCGCCCTGTCGTCGGTGTTCCTGATCTGGGCGCGCAAGACCGAGCGCGCCTTCCATGCCGGCATGCGCTATCTGGTGATCCAGGTGGGCTCCGGCGTGGTGCTGCTGTCGGGAGTGCTGTTCCATCTCCACGCCACCGGCAGCCTCGACTTCGGCGCCATCGGCTTGGAATCCACCGGCGGCAAGCTGATCTTCCTCGCCTTCGGCATCAAGGCGGCCTTCCCGTTCCTCCACAACTGGCTGCAGGACGCCTACCCGGAAGCCACCGTCACCGGCACCGTCTTCCTTTCCTCCTTCACCACCAAGCTGGCGATCTACGCGCTGGCCCGCGGCTTCGCCGGCACCGAGATCCTGATCCCCATCGGCGCCGCCATGACCGCCTTCCCGATCTTCTTCGCGGTGATCGAAAACGACCTCCGGCGGGTGCTCGCCTACAGCCTCAACAACCAGCTCGGCTTCATGGTGGTGGGTATCGGCCTGGGCACCCAGATGTCCCTCGACGGCACCGCCGCCCACGCCTTCGTCCACATCCTCTACAAGGCGCTGCTCTTCATGTCGATGGGCGCCGTGCTGCTACGCACCGGCACCGCCAACGGCTCGGACCTCGGCGGCCTCTACAAATCGATGCCCTGGACCACCGGTTTCTGCATCGTCGGCGCGGCTTCGATCTCGGCCTTTCCGCTGTTCTCGGGCTTCGTCGCCAAGTCCCTGATCCTCACCGAGGCCGCCGAGCAGCACCGCACCGTCATCTACCTGATCCTGCTCTTCGCCTCGGCCGGCGTCTTCCACCACTCGGGAATCAAGATCCCCTACTTCGCCTTCTTCGGCCACGACTCCGGCAAGCGGGTCGAGGAGGCGCCGCGCAACATGCTGTGGGCGATGGGCCTGACCGCCGCCGCCTGCATCGCCATCGGCGTCTTCCCGCACCAGCTCCTCTACCCGCTGCTGCCCTATCCGGTGGACTACCAGCCATACACCACCTCCCACGTCATCACCCAGATCCAGCTCCTGCTGTTCTCGGCCCTGGCCTTCACCGTGCTCAATCGCACCGGTCTCTATCCGCCGGAGCTGCGCTCGACCGTCCTCGACACCGACTGGCTCTACCGCAAAGCCGCCCCCACCGCCATCGGCTGGGCCTACCGCACCGGTCGCACCGTCGACCGCGGCGTGCGCGCCGCCTTCCTCGGCGCCCTCAGCAGCTTCCTCGGCAGGAGCGAGCGCGCCTTCAACCCCAAAGGCCTCCTCGGCCGCACCTGGTCCACCCGCGGCATGGTGCTGTGGGCGACGGTGCTGCTGGCGGTTTGTTTGGTGAGTTACTACCTGTAAGGGGAGCCTTCCGCCTCCTCCGCCGTCCGTTTCGTAGCGGATTCTGACGCGTTCCCCGCTTTTCTCCCCTCCGCCGAGTAGAGACGCTTCTACTCACAGTCGATCGACCGGACCTCGGCTCGATCAACCAGCCATTCGCGATGCCCGTGGGAGGCGTCGACCGCGAGGAGGATGGGATGCGGAGACTGAGACACCATTTCAGAGTGATCCTGTTGTGCTTGGTTTGCGTCGGGGCCAATGCCGCCTTCGAATCGAAGAGCTATGCCCAACCGGAGGGCTGCGAAGCAGTGCATGGATCCTCGAACTGGTTCAAAGGAGTCTGTCGAGACATTGGGAGAGGTCTCGACGACGTCTGGTTCTGGTTCACGGATCTGTTCGACAAACCGCGCAAGAAAGACCGCGAAAACGAAGCCGCTGAGGAAGTCCATCCGCAGGAATTCTTCGTCCGCTGGCTGGATGATGTCGACATCCATGACGGTAACCCTTGGGTCGACGACTCGGACTGGGAGTCAATGGTCGAATCCGCGATTGCAGATGCAGAAGACGAAGCCCGCTATCTGGCAGAGGTCGAGATGCTCGATCTGGTTCACTCCCTCATCGGTGACTTCGAGGCCGCCCGAGAGGAGCACCTCGACATTGCGCAGGAGGTCTACGACTCCCTCGCTCCGGGCAGCTCAGAGCTCGAGGATCTCATCGCTCATCCGGCGATTCTCGACACCCTCGAAACCATTCGCCTCTCAGCTCCGAGCGAGCATCCGGTTCTTGCGACCGTCGCAACCGCCCATCAAAGGCACTCCGAAGCGCAAACCTGGTTCGATCGCTCGGATAGCCTGCTGGACGCCCTCTTGGGCAAAGTTTCCGATCTCGAGGCGGTCGAGACCTATCGAGACGACGCCTGGTTCGAGTTCCCGACCGGTTTACCCCTCGCCGTGCAGGAGATCAGCGGCAGGATCCAGGAGCTGACATCAATCCTCGAGGACTACTTCGAAGAAATCGACGACGCGCCCTTCGACGAGGACAGCGACTATCGCGCTTGGCTCTGCGATCTCGAATGGTGGATGGTGGAGAGTATCGTTCAACACGAGATTCGGAGCGGCATCGACCTCGAGTGGGAGAACCTACCGATCTTCGGCGGCTGTGGCGAGGGTGAGCCGCACGCCGCCGGCATCTCCGTCGCCGGCAGCAGGTCGCCATCACCGGAGGAGATCATTCGGGTCATCCAGCTAGGCGATTCCTACAGTGCAGGCCTCGGAACCCTCGATGACCGAGTTCCCGCTCCGCCAAGCGGGCAAGGGCACTGCAACGACCCTGAGTACAGCAACATCCAGGTGACGCCGGGATTTCGACTGGCCGAGCACATCGAGCAAACCACCGGTCGGCAGGTGAGGTACGTTTTCGCGGCCTGCGCTGGAGCGGAGGTCTATCGATCGAATCCGGATCTACAGGATCAGTGGCATCGGATCATGGCCGAAGAGCTCGACCTCGGGACGGGCGAAAACACCATCATCGTTTTCACCTTTGGTGGTAACGACCTCCGAACCTGGCGAGATCTTTCGTGGCCCGAGCTCATGCAGGATTGCTTCTGGTACGACTGTGCCCATCCGCTCGTGATCCGAGGAAACCAAATCGAAAACATCGCGGAGCTGTACAGTGAGTATGTCCACTACCTTCGCGAAATCGCCCGCGACGTGCCGGACGCCACGATTCGAGTGCTCGGCTACCCGACTCCTTTCCAGCCGGTCTTTCGAGACACCTTCGGCCCCGGAAACAACAGCGACGGGCCGTCGGACCGTCGGCATTGCCGCGGCATGCTGTCGATCTCGGTCACGGAGGCCGACTTTCTCGATGGCCAGAGCAACCTCGCCATCGATGCCCTTCAGGCGGCCGTGGCCGATGCCGCCTCCTATTCTTGGATCGACCTCTGGTTCCAAGACGTACGGCCTTTGTTCCGTGGCCACGGTCTCTGCGACGCGCGGAACTCGTTCCTGAACAACATCGGCGTCAACATCTGGCAGCTCGAGGCCCAGGCCAACTCTCTGCATCCCCGCATCGAAGGCTACGATGCCTACTTCCACGCCCTGCTGGATAGCCTCGGCTGGTAGGAGATCAGCCGCTGAAACGAGAAAACGGCGCCCCGCTTGCGCGGAGCGCCGTTGATCCAACGAACTTCGGAGTGCTGAGCCGCTACTGACCGAGGCGCTTCTGCACCCGGGCGCGCTGGGCGGCCTCGTCGCGCAGGCGGACGGCTTCGTCGCCGACGGTGAGACCACCGTGCTCGGCGGCGAGCTTGGCGGCTTCCGCCGGGTCGAGCTCGTCGAGGGCCCGGGCCTGCTCGGTGAGCAGGACCAGCTTGTTGTCTCCCACCTGCGCGAAGCCGCCATCGACATAGAGGCGCTCGCTACCGCCGCCGGCGGTAGTCACCCGCAGCAACCCGATCCCCACCATCGACAGCAGCGGGGCGTGGTTGGGCAGGATTCCCACCTCACCGTCGTGGGCGGGAAAGATGGCCGCCGTCGCTTCGACCTCGAGGGCGGCGCCCTCGGGGGTCACGACGCTGACCTGGAAGCTCTTGGCCACCTTACTTCATCTCCTCGGCCTTCTTGGCCGCGTCTTCGATCGTGCCGACGTACATGAAGGCCGCCTCCGGCAGGTGATCCCACTTGCCGTCGCAGAGCTCCTCGAAGGAGCGAATGGTGTCTTCCGGCTTGACGTAGACGCCCGGGATACCGATGAACTGCTCGGCGACGAAGAAGGCCTGCGACAGGAAGCGCTCGATGCGGCGCGCCCGGGCAACCACCACCTTGTCGTCCTCGGAGAGCTCGTCGACGCCGAGAATGGCGATGATGTCCTGCAGGTCCTTGTAGCGCTGCAGGATCTGCTGCACCCGACGGGCGACGGCGTAGTGACGCTCACCGAGCACCTCCGGCGACACGATCCGGCTGCTCGAGGCGAGCGGGTCGACGGCGGGGTAGATGCCCTTCTCGGCGATCGAGCGCTCGAGGTTGACGGTCGAGTCGAGGTGGGTGAAGGCAGACGCCGGCGCCGGGTCGGTGTAGTCATCGGCCGGCACGTAGATCGCCTGAATACTGGTCACAGCGCCAGCGCTGGTCGAGGTGATGCGCTCCTGGAGCTCACCCATCTCGGTGGTCAGGGTGGGCTGGTAACCCACCGCCGAAGGCATCCGGCCGAGCAGCGCGGAGACCTCCGAGCCGGCCTGCGAGAAGCGGAAGATGTTGTCGACGAAGAGCAGGGTGTCGGCACCGGTCTGGTCGCGGAAGTGCTCCGCCATGGTCAAGGCCGACAGCGCCACGCGCAGACGGGCGCCGGGGGGCTCGTTCATCTGACCGAAGACCATCACCGTCTGATCGAGCACGCGCTTGCCGGTGTCACCGATCTTGGCTTCCTGCATCTCGAGCCAGAGGTCGTTGCCCTCGCGAGTCCGCTCACCGACGCCGGCGAAGCAGGAGTAGCCGCTGTGGAAGCGGGCGAGGCGAGCGATCAGCTCCTGAATGATGACCGTCTTGCCAACGCCGGCACCGCCGAACAGACCGGCCTTACCGCCACGCACCAGGGGGCAGAGCAGGTCGACCACCTTGATGCCGGTTTCGAACAGCTCGGTCTTCGCGGAGACGTCCGACAGGTTCGGCGTCGGCTGGTGGATGGCGCGGCGCTCGGTCTCGGCCAGGGGGCCGCGGCCGTCGATGGTCTCGCCGACCATGTTGAACACCCGGCCGAGGGTTTCCTCGCCGACGGGAACGCTCACCGGCGCCCCCGAGTCGGTGATCTCGGCTCCACGCTTGAGGCCGTCCGTCGACCCCAAGGAGACGGCACGCACGCGGCCACCGCCGAGGTGCTGGGCGACCTCGCACCACAGCGTTTCGGTAGTCGTCTCGCCGAGCACGGTGCGCTCCACCGGCACTTTCAAGGCGTTGTAGATGGCGGGCATCCGGTCTTCCGGAAACTGCGCATCGAGGGTGGATCCGATGACCTGTGTCACCGTTCCGATATTGGTCTCTGCCATGGGACGATTCCTCGTATCTTCAGAAAAAAGTCGTCAGGTCGGCAATTGGGCTCATGGTCTGGCGCGCAAGATCACGCCAGGGCGTTGGCTCCACCGACGATATCGAGCAGTTCCAGGGTGATCTGACTCTGCCGCGCCCGGTTGTACTGCCGGGTGAGGTTGCCGATCATCTCCTCGGCCGCTTCGGTGGCGGCCTTCATGGCGGCCATACGAGCGATCTGCTCGCTGACCGCGGCATCGTTGAAGCTCTGGAAGAGGCGCATGCGGACCGTCGCCGGCAGCAGCCGGTCGAGCAGCTCCTCGGCCGAAGGCTGAATCTCGTAGACTCCCTGCGCCGCGTCGCCGGTGGCTTCCGCCTCCGCCGACTCCTCGCGCTTCAGGGGCAAGAGCTGGAAGATCTCCGGCACCTGCCTGCCCGCCGAGTAGAAACGCATGTAGGCGACATACACCGAGCCCAAGCGTCCGCTCACGAAGTCGTCGATCAGGCCTTGAGCGATCGGCTCGACCTGGTCGAAGCGCGGCTGATCCTCGATGTCGAAGATCTCCCGCGCCATCTCGCGACGGCTGAACTTGAAGGCGCCGGACCCCTTGCGGCCCACCATGTGGACTTCGGTGGCGAGGCCGGCTTTCTTCTGGGCATCGATGTGGGCCGTCGCCGTCCGCAGCACGTTGGCGTTGTAGCCACCGCACAGACCGCGGTTGCTGCTCAACACCACCAGCGCCGAGTCCGGGGAATCGCTGCTCCGCATCAGCGGGTGCTCGAAGTCCCCGGTGACCCCCGAAAGATCGGCGATCAGCTCGGCGAGCTTGTCGGTGTAAGGCCGCGTCGCCGTCGCCCGATTCATCGCCGACTGGAACCGGGCGGTGGCGATCAACTGCATGGTGCGCGTGATCTTCTTGATGTTGCGCACCGCTTTACGGCGCTTGACGATGGCGCGGCGGTTGGCCATGGGTTAGTTCCCTTGCTTCTCGTCGAGGAAGGTCGCCTTGCAGCCTTCGATGACCTGGCGAATGGTGCCGTCGAGCTCGTCCGAGATGGCGCCCTTGGCATCGAGCTCGTCGATCACCTCCGGGTACTCGTCGCGGAAGGTCTTGATCAGCTTCTCTTCGAACTCGAGCACCTGGTCGACCGGCAGGTCGTCGAGGAAGCCCTGGGTTCCGGCGAAGATGCTCAAGATCTGATCGTTGACGTTGTAGGGCACGTACTGGGGCTGCTTCAACAGCTCGGTCATGCGGCGACCGCGGTCGAGCTGACGCTGCGACACGTCGTCGAGGTCGGTGCCGAGCTGGGCGAAGGCCTCAAGGGCGCGGAACGAAGCCAGGTCGAGACGCAGCGAGCCGGCGATCTTCTTCATCGCCTTACGCTGGGCGTTGCCGCCCACTCGGGAGACGCTGATGCCGACGTTGACGGCCGGCCGCACACCGGCGAAGAAGAGGTCCGGCTCGAGGTAGATCTGACCGTCGGTGATCGAGATCACGTTGGTCGGAATGTAGGCCGAAACCTCGCCCTCGAGGGTCTCGATCACCGGCAGGGCGGTCATCGAGCCGCCGGTGTCCGGGAAGCGGTGGATGCGGTAGTCGTCCTTGTTGTCGAGGCTGTTGTACCAGGCCTCGATACGCTCGGCGCCTTCGTGACGGTGGAAAAGGCCTTCGGCGTCGTCGGGACGATGGTCCTCCGGCGCGTTCAGACCCTCCGGATGCTTGAGGGCAACGGAGCGGTCGATCGAATCTTCCGCCGTGTCCTTGGGCACCACCGCGTACTCGTCGCGCAGCTTGACGGAGCGCTCGAGGAGGCGGGAGTGGAGGTAGAAGACGTCACCCGGGTAAGCCTCGCGGCCGGGCGGACGACGCAGCAGAAGCGAGAGCTGCCGGTAGGCCTGGGCCTGCTTCGAAAGGTCGTCGTAGACACACAGCGTGGCCTTGCCCTGCAGGTACATGAAGTACTCGGCCATCGCCGCACCGGCGTACGGGGCGATGTACTGCAGAGGCGCCGGATCGGAAGCGGAGGCAGCGACCACGATGGTGTAGTCCATTGCGCCGGCCTCGCGCAGGCGATCGACGACGCCGGCGACGGTCGAGTCCTTCTGACCGACGGCGACGTAGACGCAGATCACGCCCGAGCCCTTCTGGTTGATGATCGAGTCGATGGCGATCGCCGTCTTACCGGTCTTGCGGTCACCGATGATCAGCTCGCGCTGGCCGCGACCGATCGGGATCATCGAGTCGATCGCCTTGATGCCGGTCTGCATCGGCTCGGTCACCGGCTGACGCTCGGCGATACCCGGCGCCTTGAACTCGAGGGGCCGGCGATCCGGGGTCTCGATGACGCCCAGACCATCGAGGGGCTGACCGAGGGGGTTGACCACTCGGCCGACCATGGCGGCACCCACCGGCACGCTCAACAGCTCGCCGGTACGCCGCACCTCGTCGCCCTCGCGAATCCCCAGGTAGTCGCCCAGGATGACCACACCGACGGAGCCCTCTTCCAGGTTGAAGACCTGACCGGAGGCGCCGTTCTCGAACACCAGTCGCTCGCCGGCCATGGCGTTGGCAAGGCCGTAAACTCGCGCGATGCCGTCACCGACCTCGAGCACCTTGCCGACCTCGGCGAGATCCGCCTCGCCGCGATACTGCTGAATCTCCTCCGCGATGACGGAGGTGATTTCGTCGACTTTGAACTTCATCTCTTCAGTTCCTCAGTTCTCGACGTGCGCGCCGCTCTGGATCTGGCGGGAAGCACGCGTCAGTAGCTTTTCGCTCAAGTTCGCGAGCTGGGTGGCGACGCTCGAGTCGGATTTCTGGTCCCCGATCTGGACGATCATGCCGCCGAGCAAGTCGGCGTCGACGGCCTCGATCAAGGTCGCCTGACGACCGGTCTTGGCCTCGATGCTGCTGACCAAGCGCTGGCGCTGATCGTCGTTCAGGGGAATCGCCGAAGTGACTCGCGCCTCGACCCGATTGGCCTGCCGCAGATGCTCTTCCTGGAAGGTCGCCGCCACCGCCGGCAACAGGCCGATGCGGCCCTTCCGATTGAGCACCTGGAGAGCGTCCACCAACAGATCGCTGGCGCGGCCGCGAAACATCTTGTCGAGGCTGTCGCGACGCTTGTCGGCATCGACCAACGGGCTCGAGAGGAAGTCGCGGAAGGCATCATCCGTCTCGACCAGGGCAGCCAGGGACTGCAGCTCCTGCAGCAGGCTGTCGGCCTCACCCTTTTGCTGAGCGAGATCCAACATGGCAGAGCTGTAGACCCGGGCGATGGCGATCATCTCGTCACTGAAGCTCGACATGGTTCCCCTCGGCGCCGTCAGTTGTTCATCTTGTCGATCGAGGCGATCGACTCCGCGATCAGGCGCTCGTGATCACCCGCCGAGAGCTCCCGCTTGAGAATCCTCGAAGCGGCGTCCACCGACAGGTCGGTCGCCCGAGAGTAGAGATCCTTGACCGCCGTGTCGCTGGCGATGGAGATCTCGCGGCGCGCCCGATCGAGCATCTTCTCGGCCTCTTCCTTGGCCCGCTCCTCTTCACGCTGCCGCAGCACGGCGGCGTCGCGTCGAGCTTCCTCGATCATGGCGTCGACTTCTTGGCGAGCAGCGGCCAACTTCTCCTCGTACTCGGCGAGGCGGGCCGTCGCCTGGTCACGCTCTTCCTTGGCCTTGGCGAGGGAGTCGTGGATGAACTCTTCGCGACTCTGCAGGCCGCTGAGGATGGGACCCCAGGCGAAACGCCCGAGAAACACCAACAGCGCCAAGAAGATGACCAGGGTCCAGATCATGTTCCCGAGATCACCGGAGAACAGACTGCCTTCGCCTTCGCCACCGGCGGCGAAGGCCGGGACGGCGAGCAGGAGAAGCATCAAAACGAGGCTTAGCTTGCGCATAGCACCTTGCCTTTTCTTGGTCTTCGGATTCCGGCGGACGGCCGCGGGGCGACGCCCGCCGGAAACCATCACCTTAGAGAACGGCGAGCAGACCGACGATCACACCGAAGAGGGCGGCGCCCTCGATGAGGGCCGCGCTGATGATCATGGCGGTCTGGACCTGACCCGTCGCCTCCGGCTGACGGGCAATGGCCTCGACCGCACCACCACCGATACGACCGATGCCGAGACCGGCGCCGATCACGGCCAGGCCGGCGCCGATGGCGCCGCCCAGCTTGCGCAAACCGAAGCCCATCGCCTCGCTGGCCTCGGCCGGCTGCGCGGCGAGGACCGGCACGAACATCAGGGCCATCCCAGCGACGATCAGACCCAACATGACCTTTGCAGAAGTCTTGCTCATCTCTCCAAAATTCCTTTCTTTTTCTCTCGCCGACCAACCCCTCCGCCGATCCGCGAGTCCTGTTCGTCGTCGGCCCCCGGCAACCGTGCACGGCGAGCCACGACGGAGTTTTCTTTCAACTAGTGAGCGTGCGCCTCCCCATGGTCCTCGCCGTGATGGAAGATCACCGACATGCCGAGGAACAGGGTCGTCAGGAAAGTAAAGATGTAAGCCTGAAGAAAGGCGACGAAGATTTCGAGCAGATTGACCGCCACGCTGCCCAGCACCACCGGCACCGAGATGGCGAATCCGGCGCCGCTGCCGACAACCGAACCGACGGTCAAGATGAAGCCGAGGAGCACCGCCAGCAGGATGTGCCCGGCCATCATGTTGGCGAACAATCGAATCGCCAGCGAAGCGGCCTTGGCGACCAACCCGGCGACCTCGATCGGCACCAGCAACGGCGCCAGCCACCACGGGCCGGGATTGAAGTGCGCCAAGTACTCCATCCCGCCGAGGCGCAGACCGTTGACGATCAACATGGTGAGGGTGATCAGGGCGAGCGTCGCGGTGACCCAGATGTTGGCCGTTGGCGTGCCCCCGATGTGGACTCCGAAGAGCCCCGTCGAAATCGCCGCGATCGGCAGCAACCCGAGCAGGTTCATCGTCAAGATGAAGAAGAACACCGTCCAGATGAACTTGATGAAGCGATCCGTGTGGTGTTGCAGGTTGGGCTCCGCCATGTCCTTGCGCAGGTACTCGCAAAGGGTCTCGACGAAGTTGGCGCCACCGCTCGGCACCAGGCGGCCGATCTCGTCGCTACCGCGGCGCTTGCGCACCATCAGGGGTAGGAAGATCATCAGAATCAAGGCCGCCAGAATCATGACCACGATCTGATCGCTCAGCACGGTCAGCTTGCCGGCTGGAGTCAACAGGCCGAGGTCGGCATCACGCGTGATCAACGGATGCTGTACGACGTGGTCGACCGGATCCGCCATTCCGAGCTTCAAGAATCCAAACTTCGCAAGGCTCAACTTCATGAGCTCGTTCGCCTTTCCGCGGAGTCCGCGATGCGAAATCGTTCAAACCGGAGGGCTGTCTCCGGGGCCACCGAAGCGCTTGCTCACGGCGACCTAAACCACCTTGGCCCGACCGACGGCGAACCACGTGTCAACGGCCAGCAACAGCACATAGCTCGCCGCCAAGCCCACCAGCAGGGTGCGCGGCTCGAAAGGACCGGTCAGTCCCACCGCCAAGCCGAGCATCACCGTGGTGATGAGCCGCAAACCGGTCGCCGCCAGGGCCCGGCTGACCATCGGCTCGCCCGCCTTGACGCCAATGATCAACGGCAGCGCGCCGACCAGGGAGGCAACCCAGCTCACCCCGCAGGCCGCCACCCAGGCCCATGATCCAGTCACGCCGGTGAAGCGGCCCGCCGGAACCCAGCCGAGCGCCGCCAACAATGCGGCGACAGCGCCAGCCAACAACGCGAAGCGGCCGAACCCGGCGCCCGCAGGCGTGCCCGTCAAGGATCCACCTCGTGCCGCGCGGTGACTTCCTGGACCTCGCTCTCCGACTCGGCTTCGACGCTCTCAGGCTTACCTTCGAGCTCTGGAAGCTGCTGCTGGCGAACCGCGGCCAGGGTCCCGCGCACCATGTTGTAAAGACCTCCGACCAGACCCATCGTCAAGCCGATCAGCAACCCCCAGGGCTCGCTGCCGAAGTGACGATCAATCCAGTAACCGAGCAACGTCAGCCCGGCCACCGACGCGGCGAGCTCGAAGCCGACCCCGAGAAATCGCATTCCCTTGGCGGGGCCTCTTCTCGCCATGACCCGAGTCCTCAATGATCAACAGCCTGCCGTCGCGGCGGACCCGGAGCGGACGAAGCGAGGCCAGAGATTCCTCTGGTCCGATTCGATCTCTAAGCTTGTGTACCCGCGACAGGTCGGCTGATTTCTGATTCCGGGGAGTTCCGAGACCGATGGCGAAGCACCACCCGCACTCGGACCGGCAAAAGGAACCTATCACCGCTCCACAGGGGGGTCAACCCGACCTTTTCAGAGCCTCGGAATAGGGATTCCCGAGCCCTTTCGGACCCCCTGGGAAGGACGCAGTGACCGCTGTCCACGTATGATCTCCGCAGCCCCCTTCACCCCCCTGGAGAGCCCGACCGATGCGACCAGCCTCCGCTTACGACCCGGTCTTCACCGGCACCTCGACGGACGATTCTCTCGAACGGGTGCAAGCCCGCTTCGAGGAAGCCAGCGAGCCCTACTTGCGCAGCCCGTTCAACTGGCTTGCCTGGTCCGTCCTGCTGCCGGCGGCGGCCTTGCTGACCCCGACCGCCCAGCGCGGCTTCGGGGTCTCGGGACCACTTCTGCTGTGGTCCCTGGCGGTTCTCCTGGGGGGCGCCGTCGAAGGGCTCCTGATCTTTCCGCGGGCGCCGCGTCAGGGAAAGCATCGCAGCCTGTCGGCCTGGGTCTTTCGGCTGCAGGGCAATATCTCCCTGGTGGCCGCCGCCCTCTCGGCGCTGCTCCTCTGGTCGGGCCTGGCCTGGGCCGTCCCGGCACTCTGGCTGCTCTTGCTGGGCCACTCCTTCTACGGCATCGGCGGGCTGTCGGTGACGGCTTTCAGAACCTACGGCCTGATCTACCAGGCGGCAGGCTTCGCCGCCCTCTGGCCGTCCGGCTGGTCGCTCCACATCTTCGCTGCCGGCACCCTCGTCGCCAACCTCTGGATGGCCTGGTCGGTGCGAACGAGCTAGCAGGTTGCTGAAAACTCATCGGCAACCTGCTCCCGGGCCCGTACGGGCCCGGCGGCGGCGCAGCCGCCGCGACGGGAGAGGAGGCCCAAGAACCGCGCGTCTTGGGCCGGAGCGGGACGCGTAGTCAGGGGCGCGCCGCCCCTCTCGGAAAAAACGGCTAGCAGCGCTGAAAAAGTCTTGACTGGGAGCATCTTTGGTCTTCAAGAGCTTCCGAGCCCGAGGGGCGAGGCGGCG
>JBCCHV010000034.1 GCA_039028635.1 Acidobacteriota bacterium | reverse complement strand
TGACGTACCGGCTCCTGTCACTGAAGTGACTGTTTCTGGTTACGTTAAAGGCGACGTGATCTACGACTTCGACCAAGACTCACTTGGTGACACGTTTGGTTCTGGTGGCAGTATCGACGGTCGTCGTCAGAGCGTCTCTGGTGTATCGCTGCACGCTACTCAGTCACGTTTCCGCATTCGGTCTCGTACGGACACGGCTATCGGCCAAATTCGCACCCTGATCGAAATGCTCGGGCTCGGGAACTCTTGAGGACCAAAAAATCCTCCGCGTCGAGACTTTTTCAGCAGCCTGCTAGCAGGTACAGGGATTCTCCTTCGGGACGAACGATAGTTCAGGGCTCGAGGGAATTGCCCCCTCAGGTATAGATCTCTATACTTCCTTGGGAGTATTCACTAGATTTATTGCGAGACGTGAACCTTGCCAAGCAGATTCCGAAATAGAGCGACCGTCACGGTGGCCCTGTTCGTTCTCACCGCGTTCACCCTTCTCGCCGTCGCGCTCGCTTCGGGTCAAAGAACGACCACCTACAGGGCTCCTCTCGAAGCAGACCTGATCGCCCTCGAGTACGTCGCTTCCGGGGGACTTGGTACCGACTCCACAATCTTTCGTCTCTTCGGAGACGGTCGCTTGACCAAGCAATCAGGTAGCGATGGTGCCTTACTCGCTGAAAAGATCCTCTCAGCTGAACAGTCAGATTTCTTCATCACCACGATCAACGCAGGCCGATTGATGCACTGGGATCCCGAACGCCTGGGAACCGAACTTCGCGCACAGCTCGGCTATAACCCGGTCATGGTTGATGCCGGCAGGGTGACTCTTCGACTCAAACTGGAAGACCAAAACGGAGTACTCGAAGAGCGCGAGCTGACCCACTCCTATGCCCCTTGGCAAATCAAGAAGCTCTACCCGGCCCTTTCGATTCCGGAAATCGAAGCCCTGGCCGAGATCGAGAAACAGCTCGACGACTTGACGCAAACGTAAAGCGCTCGTTTCTCGGGTCTGACGGCGGACTCGAAGGTCGACTCAGCCCTAACTCGCTCACATCGGAATCACCCCGCACCCCCACCGCCTCCCCCGGCACCACCGCCGCCGCCGGCACCGGCACCGCCGCTGCTGCTGCCGGAGGCCACCGGGGCGACAGCGACGGCGGCGCTTTCGGAGGCTTTAAGGAAGGGGTAGAAGGCGAGGTAGGCCGCCGCTGCACGGGCCGGCGTTTTGCCGGTTTCGTCGCTCGCCCAGGTGGGCAGGTCGAGGCGGGCATCGCTCTTTTTGAGCAGCCGAACGAGCTTGCTGTGGAGGGTGGCCTTGGGTTTGAGCATCAGCCAGGGCAAGGCGTCGAGCCAGCCGCGAGCCGCCCGCGGTACGTCGTCGAGTTCGAGATGCCTCCCGAGCTCCGCCTGGCACCGTTTGATGTAGGACACCACTTCGGCCCGCTGGCGGGCTCCCTCGTCGGTGGCGGGGTAGAACTGCAGCCCGAGCACCAGGCAACCGAGGCCGAGGCCGAAGAGCAGGCCTGCGACGAGGAGTCCTGGCGGACCGAAGAAAATTGCCGCCAGGCTGCCCAGGACGAGCGCCACCGGGAACACCAAGAGCAGTCTCAGGGAACGGGCGAAGCGGTTTTCGAGCCAGCCGCGGTCGATCAGATCCTGGCGGATCCGGCGCACCGTTTTCACGCGCCAGGGCCGCTGACGGCGGCCGAAGGCCTCGAGGTCCTCGTACTCCGAGACCCTCCTCAAGAGCTCCCGCTCGAGGTCCGTGGCCTGGTCGGCGGCGGGATCCCGGGGCCGCTCCGCCACCGTGCGAACGGGTTTGTACCAGCCATCCCCGTGCTTGCGGCGCACTAGCTGCAGGTGCCCCCGGCGGGCCAGATCGAGGACCGCCGCCGCCAAGCCGACCTCACCGCGGGGCGGAACGGGATAGAGCAACACCGCCGCTTCATAGACCGGAATGTCGGGCAGCGATCCGGAGCCGGACTCCTTCTTGGCCCCCATGAATCGACGCACCAGGGTGAGCAGCGGAGCCAGCCCAGCGAAGAAGGCCGCCACGGCGAGCAAGACCTGCTGCGGCGTGGGCGGCGGTGACGGCGGGTTGCGGCCTGCCAGGCGGGTCGGGAAGTCGACCTTGACGCGATAGGCGGTGCCCGGGCCGAGGCTCGGGTAGGTGAAGCGGACTTCCCAATCGGTGGCGGCGCCCTCGGCGCGCAGCGCCTGGAGCTCACCCTCGTCCGCCGGTTGAAAGGAGATGTCGTCGGCCGCGAAGGCGAAGCTGGCCGGCAGCACGACGGTGACCGCAACGTTGCGGACGGGCACGTCCCAGTCGCGCCCGACGGCGTCCCAATCGATGCGGTTCTTACCCTCGAGACCGAGCAGCGCGCCTTCGGCGCGATACTCGATGATGAAGGTCGTGCTACCCAGGCGAGGCGGGAACTCCCAGCGCAGTGAGTTCGACGAGGTCTCGACGTCGAGCAGCTCGAGATCCGGGCTGCTCACCCGCAGACCGGCGAGGCGATCGATGCCGCGGCGCGAGATCTCGCGGTAGGCGAAGCTGAAAGGCTCGCCGCGAAACTCGAATACCAGCGTTTCGCGCACGTCATAGGCGCCGTCCTCGAGCAGCTCCAGGCGCACGTCGTAGGACGAGATCTCGTAGGACTTCTCCGCCTCTGCCGCCGCGCTCGCGGCGAGTAGTGCCAGAACAAGAATCCACAGGGTGCGTCGCAGCATCTGGAACCTCCCGACAGTCGAATGGGCCTACATTGTCCTACGACCCCAATCCAGAGCGTATTCCTGCTCGGCCGTCTCTCTCCGTGCGAAGCAGGAGCAGGCGGCGGCGAAGCCGCCGTCGGACGGGGGTGAGCCCGCGCGACATGCGCATGCGGGCCGGGCCGCGTAGGCGAGGGGGCGCCCAGCCCCCTGAAACAACCGCCTGGTATCCTCCCGCTCCGACGATGGCCGCGCACTTCCTAGACCGTTTGCTCGCCGCGATTCAGGCGCCGCTGCCGCAGCACTGGCTGTCGCGCGTCGTGCTGGCCTTCACGCGCTGGCGGCTGCGGCCCTTCAAGAACTTCATGATCCGGTGGATCTGCCGCGCCTACGACGTCGACTTGACGGAGGCGGTGGTCTCCGACGTGCGGTCCTTCGCCAGCTTCAACGACTTCTTCACCCGCGCCCTGAAGCCCGAAGCCCGGCCGCTGGCCGGCGACGACGGCACGGTGGTCAGCCCGGTGGACGGCGCCGTCAGCCAGGCCAGCGTCATCGCCGGCGGACGAATCTTCCAGGCCAAGGGCCACGACTTCGGCCTGGTCGAGCTGCTCGGCGGCGACGAGGAACGGGCGCAGCCCTTCCAGGGCGGCTCCTTCGCCAACCTCTACCTCTCGCCCCGCGACTATCACCGCATTCATCTGCCGCTGGCCGGGCGGCTGGTCGAAACGGTGCGCATTCCGGGTCGCCTGTGGGCGGTCAACCCGGCGACGGCGCGCGCCGTGCCGCGGCTGTTCGCTCGCAACGAGCGGGTCGCGGCGATCTTCGAGACGGCACACGGCCCTCTCGCCCTGGTGATGGTCGGCGCCATCTTCGTGTCGGCCATCGAGACGGTCTGGGGTGGTCTCGAGACCCCACCCCACCGGTCGGCGGTGAGTGTGGTCGAGCACCGCGGCCAGAACCTCGTCTTCGACCGCGGAGCCGAGGTGGCGCGCTTCAATATGGGATCGACGGTCTTGGTTTTGTTGCCGCCGGGGGTCGCCGAATGGGCTCCGGAGATCGTCCCCGGAGCCGCCGTTCGAATGGGTCAGCGACTCGGTGAGACGGCCCGCGGCCGATCCACCAGCGACGGGACTTCGACGGCTCCGGTCTCGTCGACTCGCGAATCCGGCGACGCCTGACTCGCGTTCTCGGCCACCAGCTCGGATTCGGTGCCGCCAGCGCCGCGATCGTCGGTTTTCTCGACCCCACCAGCGAAGAACTCGCTCAAGATCTCGGCGAAGCGGTCGGGCCGCTCTTCGTGACAGGAAATGCCCGCGAAGGGGATCAGCTCGAGGCGCTCGGCGCCGGGAATCTCCTCGTAGAGCTTCTGCGCCCAGGAGGTCGACCAGTAGTCGTCCTCGCAACCCCAGATGATCAAGGTGCGGTTGTCGAGCTGCTGCAGCAGATGGGCGATGTCCTGGGTGCAGGCCGGATCGAGGGAGAGGAAGAAGCGTCGCAGCCGAGACCGCCGCTCCGCCGACGACACCGGCCGCAGGTAACGCTGCACCCGCTGTGGCGTGAGGTCGTCGGCCTCGGTGACCAGGCGCCGGAAGCCGGAGCGCGAGCGCGCCACCGGCCGAAAGGACATCACCGCTCCGATCAGCGCCATGCCGCCCGGGAGGCGCATGACCTTGCGCAGGCGCTCGACCTGCGGCGGCGGCCAGTTGTCGAAGGCGTCGCAGTCCGAAAGCACCAGGTGGTCGACGACCTCCGGCCAGCGCACGGCGAAGAGCTGGGCGATGGCGCCGCCGGTGTCGTTCCCCACCAGGTGAACGCGCTCGAGACCGAGGTGGCTGAGCAGCCCTCGGATCATCGCGGCCTGCGCTGGCAGACCGTAGTCCGCCGTGAGCGGCGCCCGCGACTCGCCGAGGCCGAGGGTCTCGACGATCAGGCAGCGATAGCGGTCCTGGAGACGCTCCACCACGCCGTCCCAGGCCTCGGCACCGGCGAAGCCGTGCAGGAAGACCACCGCCGGCCCGCTGCCGATATCGCGGTAGACCACCTCGTAGTCTTTGACTCGAAAGCTCTTGCGCTCTTCGAAGGCCGGCCCGCGGGCGTGGGCAGCGGCGCCGCCCTCGGCGGCCACCTTCACCACCGGCTGGGCCAAGGTTTCGACCTGCCTCTGGCGACGCCCCCAGTCTTGGCGCGCCGCGGCCCGCAACACGCGACCGAGATAGATCGCCGGCTCGGGGCAGACCACGCCCTGGGCTTCGAGGGCCGCATCGGCGAGAAACGTGTCGAAGACACAGCCCTGCCGCAGGTAATCGGCCAGGTGCCGGGCTTCGGCGCCACGGCTCGACAAGGCTCCGAAGGTCAGCGCACCACCGAGCCGCAGCAGCGGCGCCATGAGCTGTGGCAAGAAGCGTGGCCGGCGGCCCGCGGCCGGCTCACCGGCCACCATCTGCGCCAGCTCACCGAGCTCGAGGGAGCCTTTCCAGCCGCCGGCGAGGTGGAAGGTGCCGCCCCGCTGGCCGTGACGCATCAGCGTCACCATCGCCTCACCGACATAGTCCGCCGGCACCAGATCCAGTCGGGCCAGCTTGTCACCCGGCAGCCAGCGGCCGCCGCCGGCGAGGGCGAAGAGCAGCGGATAGGCGCCGGTGAAGGCGAAGGCCTCGCCGGTCTGAGCGCTGCCGACGACGTGGCTGGGCCGGAAGACGGTCACCCGCGGGCTCACCGGCGACTCGCGGAGGCGCTCTTCGGCGGCGAATTTGCTCTCCTCCCAGGGGTTGCGAAAGGTCTGCCCGCAGTCGAGATCGAACTCCGTGAAGAGGCCGTTGCGACGCCCCCCGACGAAGGCCGTCGAGAGATGAGCCAGGCGCAGGTGCGGGTGGGCACCGAGCAGCCGAATCCAGTTCTCGACGGGACGGACGTTGCCCTGGCGGGCGAGATCGAGGTCGTTCCCTGGCAGCTCGAGCTGGGCACAGTGAAAACCGCAGTCGATGCGCTCGCCGAGGTCGCGCCAGGCCTCGCGGTCGAGGCCGAAGCGCGGTTGCCGCACGTCCCCTGCGATCACTTCGAAGCGCACCGGCAAGGGACCGACGTACTCGACCAGGCGATCCAAAACCTCGTCGCCGTCGTGCCCCAGCACCAGGGTGACGGTGTCGACGGCCTGACGCGCCAGATGGGCCAGCACTTCGGCGCCGACCAGGCTGTCGGCACCGGTGAGCAGGACGTTCTTCATATCTGCACCCCTTGCTTGAGCCCCGCGAGGACTTGCTCGGCGCGATAGCGGTTCATCCACCACTTCTGAAACGGCAGGCTCGGCTTGAGGGCCAGGGAGTAGCTCTTGAGCAGGAGATAGTTGTCGGTCAGCTCACCGCCCATGCGGGTCTTCACCAAATAGGAGCTCTGCCCGAGGTCGACGTGCTCGATGCCGCGGTCGATCGCCCGGATCAGCCCCTGGTAGTTGAGCAGGTTGTAGATCAAACCGCTGTCGGCGTCGTCGTAGTCGACGCCGATGCGCCGGTTGAGCTGCTGGACGCGGTCGTAGAACACCAGCATCGCCCCCACCGGCTCGTCGCCCTTCTCACACAGGATCATCTCGGTGAGGGGACGGCGCGAGCGGTTGCACTCGACGAGAAAGGCCGGTGGCAACTCTTCGAACTGGTACTTGGCGCGCAAGAACACGCTGCGGAAGAGCGGAAAGAGGCGCGGGATCAGAGACTCGAAGTCCTCGACGGCGCGCAGCCGATAGCCCCGCGCCTCGGCGTGGCGAAACTGCTTGCGGGCGTGCTTGCGGCCATTCTTCGAGAGGTGCTTCGAGAGGTACTGATCCCAGGAGTCATAGCGCGTGTCGATGCGGATGGTCGGGAGCGAGTAGCCCTCGGAGAAGCCCGCCTGGCGCATCACGCCACGCTCCTCCTCGGGAAAGCTCTGATGGATGTCCTTCAGCAGGCAGAGCTGGGCCCGAAAGGAGGCCGCCAGCCGGTCGATCTCCGCCAGCAGCAGGCGCAGGGCGCCGGCACGATCCCGCAGCTCCGGATGCATCGGAATCCAGCCGCGGTCCGAGATCAGGCAACCGACCACCGCCACGGTGTAGGCCGCTGCCATCCCCAGGTTCTCCACTTGAGAGGCATAGGAGGATTGAATGAGCTTCGGCAACAGGGCGTTGAAGTTGAGATTGCTGCCGATATAGACCGGCGTGAACAGCACCGTCTCGCCGCCGTCCTCGACCGTCAGATAACGCACTTCGAGGCGACCCCACAGGGTGCGCTCGACGGCGCGCAACAGGCCATAGGAAAAGTCCAGGCCACCTCCCTCTTGCGCCATCACGCGGTCGGCGCCGAGCTCGTCGATCGATCGGTAGATTCGCGTCTCCATCTCTCCCTCGAAATCAAATGCCCGGCAGGGCGAGGACCGCCGCCACCCGGATGGTGAGACCGTCGAGGTCCTTGACCGGCGCCTCGACCAGGCGAGCCGCCAACGCCCGTACCCGCTGGCGGGCGGTTTCCGCCATCGGGTAAGCAAAGGGGCCGAAGCCGCGCGCCGCCAGAAAGACGGCGGTGGCGAGGAAGGCGCGCTCGCGAACGCCATCGGCCCAGCGCACGTCCCCAGCGGCAGCGGCATGGGAATCGAACAGCCGGCGGGCGAAGCCCTGGGCCGCGGCAAAGAGCTCGGGCCGTTCGAGGGCGGGAAGCAAAGCCACCGCCAGCAGGGTCCCGAGGTCGAAGGCGGGATCGCCGAGGTGGGCGCCTTCGAAGTCCACCAGGGCCACCGGCTCGCCGGCCGCCACCAGCAGATTCTTCGCCCACAGGTCGGCATGGACCAGACACTCCGAGCGACTCAGCCGCTCCTCGGTGGC
The DNA here is from genome assembly GCA_039028635.1 of Acidobacteriota bacterium. Classification (NCBI taxonomy): domain Bacteria; kingdom Pseudomonadati; phylum Acidobacteriota; species Acidobacteriota bacterium. The sequence goes on along the minus strand of JBCCHV010000034.1, from coordinate 60,601 downwards.
GGCCCAGGCGTCGGGAAAGACAGCGCGTCCCCCAGGGGCGAGCAAGCCGTCCCAGATGGTGCGCACGATCACCTCGCGCTCGGCCGCCGGTCGCAACGGCGCCATGCCCCGGCTGGCCCGATGCACCCGACCGAGGGCCGTGCCGAGGGCCTCGGCCTGCTCCGCCAAGCGCTCGAAGCACTGGCCGACGACGTCGAGCAACACCCGCCGGCCCGCGCCGACGTCGCTCATCACAAAGGCGTAGGCCTCGCGATCGAGGCCCAGGAGCCGGGGCACGCGCACCGCGTCGCCGGCCAGCTCCTGAAACCGGCGCATCGCCTCCGCCTCCGAGAAGATGCGCTCGCGCGGCAGTCGGACATCGAAGTGCTTGGGCTTCTCCGCCACCTGCTTGAGGTAGAAGGAGTCACCGCCGGCCCGCACCCGGTAGACGTAGTTGAAGTTCGAGAAGGCCTCGACCTCCTCGAGCTCCACGGGCGCCGCCGGCGCGAGATCCAGAGCGGTGCGGACGACCCCCTCGAGAACCCCTCCCGCGGTGACCGTCGCACCGCCGGAGCTCACGGAATCGCCTCCTCCAACCCCATGTAGCGCAGCCGGCTGTCCTGCATTTCCGTCGACCACCGGTTGGCGGTCTCGAGACGCTCCTCGGGGGTGGTGTCGGAGAGCAGCCGGCCGGGCCAGATCTCATAGCCTTCGATCTTGTCCTGGTGCTGCTTCATGCCCTCTTGGAAGAGCAGCTCGCGCCGGAAGATGGGATCGTCGGTGGGCAGCTCGGCCCACAGCTGGCGGCCACGGGTGATGATGTCGAGCACCCGCGGCACCTCGTCCGGATGGGCCTCGAGATACTCCTTGACCACCGCGCTGCCCACCGTCAGGTGACGCACCTCGTCGATGTTGGCGCCGTGCTCGATCTCCGCCGCCGGCGGGTCGAGGTGCCGCCACTTGAGCTCCGAGAGCTCCGCCGAGGGCGCCAGCACCCCCTCCACCAGAATGGTCAAGATCACCACCCCGGCGATGAAGTCGCGCTGATCGCGCATCAGCGGCAGGGCGAAGTCCTCGAGGGGCACCAGGATCTTCTCGGAGTCGGCCCCGGCGATCCGCTGAATGGTGGCGGCGAGGTCCTTCTCCGGCACCCCGAGCTCGAGGAGATGACCGCGAAAGACCCGCGAGTGCCGCGCCTCGTCGATCATCTGGGTACCGAAGAACTCCATCGAGAGAACGTCCGGGGCATAGGCCACCAGGTAACTGATCGCCCGCGTCGCCTTCTCCTCGGAGATCGAGCGGAAGGAGAACTCGTCCATGATGGCGGCCCGCAGAGGACCGTCCTCGAGCATGTAGTCGGGCACTCTGGTCTCCGGCCGGTGGCCGTTGATCAGACCCGCCAGGGTGCCCTGTGGGGCGGCTTCGATCCAGTAGTCGAGGTGGCACAGGGCCGGCGTCAGCTCGAGGTTGGTGGCACCGTCGAGAATGCTGGGAGCTTCCTCCCAGGAAGCCTCCTTGGGGGTTGTCTGGGGCATATCGTCAAATCTCTCCGTTGGATGGACTCAGGAAAAAGTCACCACTTGCCGGCGGCTTCGTACTCGGCCTGAAAGCGCTTGAAGGCATCGTGCAGCACCGGCTCGAAGGCGGTGCCGTGGGGCTTGTAGATGTTGCCGAAGACACAGCGATCACCGGCGAGATGGATCGGCATGGCGAGCATCGCCCACTCCCAGGAGCCGGTCACCAGGTACCAGATGACCGCCACCGAGCCGATCCCGACGAAGCTGTGTCCGATGTTGTAGAGGTCGTGGAAGATGCTCGGGATACTGCGGTGCTCGCCCTTCTTCTTGGCGTAGTACATGTACATGCCCGGGAAGGTGCCGATCAGGTCGCTGAGCAGAAAGGCGCCGGCAAAACGCCACCAGTTGACCTCTTGCCAGTTGTAGATCACCAGCCCGAGCAGGGTGAACATGATGATGGCCCAGTCGATGCGGACCATCTGATAGGTCTTCGGGGTCAGAAACAGATTGAACTTGTCCATGACAGTCCTCCCTTGAAAGGGGTCAGGCGATTTCCATCGGGCCGCCGGCCAGGAAGCCGTCGATGGCCGGTGCAACGCTCAGTCGAGACGGTGGGTGGAAGGCCAGGGCGCGGCTCGCCGACAGCAGATAGGCGACGTCCGGCGAGGCGATGAAGGACATGCCGCCGAGCAGCTCGGCGGCCCGCATCACGGACCGCTCGATGGCACCCTGCACGGCGAAGCGCACCAACAGACTGCGCACCAGAATGTCCTCGCCGCGCTCGCCGGTCATCATCGTCTGGGCCACTCCTTCGAGACCCGACATGGCGCTCTCGAGCTCGATGGCGAGCTGCACGCGCTCCCCGTCGGTGCCCTTGCCGCCGGCGAGGGCACGCTCGGCGAGAGCGCTGGCGACTCCCAGGTAGGAGGCCGAGACCAGCAGCTCGAACCACAGGAAGCCACCGGCTTCGACGGCGTCGAGGCCTTCGTCGACCTCCGGGAAGAAGAGCTGGTCCTGAGGGATGAAGACATCCTTGAGAACCAGTTGGTCGCTCTCGGCACCACCGAGCACGGAGCTGGTCCAGAAGGGCTGGCGGTCGATTCCCTCGGCGTCCGCCGGCACCACCGCCACCGCCCGGCGCGGTGCCCCGCCGTTGTCGCTCGGAACCGCCACGCTGGCGGTCAGCAAGCCCATCGAGTAGGTCAGGGTGCAGGGCTTTTTGGCGCCATTGATGCGGTAGCCGCCATCCACCGGCTCGGCACGCATCAGGGGATCGAGGATGCTGCTGCCGGTGCGGCCCTCGGCGAAACCGGAAGCCACCAGAAGCTGGTTCTCGGCGACGCTCTTCAGGAGATCGACGGTGTAGTCGCCGTAGAAGGTGTACTCCACCAAGGTGGCGACGGAGAAGTTGTGCATCGTCATGGCGATGGAGAGCGACGGCGACCGCGTCGCCACCGCCCGGTGGACCCGCACCGCTTCCACCGGCGTCGCCCCCAGACCGCCGTACTCGGTCGGGATCAACAGGCCGGCGCCACGCGCAGCGATGAGCATCCCGAGGCAGGGATTGCCGCGCTTTTCGAGCTCCTGCAGTGGCTGTTCCGCCAGCTCGGCGTCGAGGCCCGGCAAGAAGCGCTCGAGGTGCTCGCGCTCGCTCTTCAAGAAATTCACGGGGAACTCCTATTCATTGGAGAATGTTCATCAGAGCTTCCGTAAAGCTCATCGGTTATTTACACAGAGACATTCATGCATAATTTTCCGCCTCAAAGGCCCGAAGGGTTTCCGTTCCGCCACACTCAGGACCGTCCTTCGGTCTCGTTCTTGACCTCCCAGTCGCGCTTCAAGGTACGGCCGGCAAGGAAAAAGTGTCCCGCCGCCCACAAATCCGTGACGACGATGATCAGCAACGACCAGCGCACCGCCTGATTGCCCTGCCCCGCCGCCAGCGAGTCGTTCAGCACGCCGACCGACAGCGGCCCCAGACCGAGCCCGATGAGGCTGACGACGAAGGCCAGAATCGCCGCCGCGAGAGCGCGCATGCGCAGCTTGACGAGCCCCTGGACGACCGCGAAGACCGGTCCCGACCAGACCCCGGCGAGGGCCGCGAAGGGAATCAGCCAGAGCAGCGAGGCAGTCTCCCCCGGAGCGAACAGGATGCCGAACAGGAAGGGGATCGAGAGCAGCGAGGCGAGGGCCGGCAGGTAGACCTGCCAGCGCAGATCGCGGGCACCGAGCCGGTCCGCCAACATGCCGCCACCGACGGCGCCGAGGGCGCCGCCGAGGCCGATGATCAACCCCAGCCAGAGACCGACCTTGGCGAGCTCCGCCTGGTAGACGCGGATATAGAAGGCCGGTGCCCAGGCGGCGAAGGCATATCCGCCGAGAGCGTGGAGGGCGGCACCAAGGGCGATGTGCTTGAAGGACGGAATGCGGCGCAGAAAGGCCCGCACCTCGGCGAGGGATTCGACGCGATCGTCGAGGCGCTGGGTCTCGGAGGCACCGCGCGCCGGCTCGCGGATGGTCAGCCGCAGCAGCACCGCCATCAGCAGCCCCGGCAGTCCCACCGCCATCAACGCCACCCGCCAGCCGAACTGCTGGGCGATCCAGCCACCAAGGGCGAAGCCGAAGGCGATGCCGACGTAGATGCCCATCGAAAAGACGGCGAAGGCGGTGGCCCGCCGCTCCGGCGGGTAGTAGTCCGAGATCAGGGAATGGGCCGGTGCCACGAAGGCGGCCTCGCCGATGCCCACCCCGATACGCGCCAGGGCGAGATGGACGAAGCCGCGGGCCAGGCCGCAAAGGGCGGTCATGGCGCTCCACACGGTGAGCCCGAAGGTGATCACGTTGATGCGCTTGCCGCGGTCCGCCCAGCGCGCGATGGGGATGCCGGCGAAGGTGTAGAAGAGCGCAAAGGCGACGCCGGTCAGAAAGCCGATCTGAGTATCGGAGATGCCGAGGTCGCGCTTGATCGGCTCGACCAGGATCGACAGGATCTGCCGGTCGATGAAGTTGAGCACGTAGACCAAGAAAAGCACCACCAGCACATAGTGCGAGTAGCGCCGCGAGGCGACCTCCTCGGAGGTCCGCGCCTCGGCGGCGGCTCCGCCCTCCCCCGAGCGAGGCTCCGCTTCATCGAGTCGGCGAGCCCCCGCAACGGGCTCACTGGAAAACGTTTTCATAAATAATAAAAACTAATAATTTACGCCGCGCCATTCACCCTTTGCAGCACCATCGGCATGCCGGCATTGGGCCGCAGCGTCAGAATCGGTGCCACCTCTACGTGATGCCCGGGCAGCAGGTCGGGACGAAATCGCTGCGCCAGGGTGGCCAAGGCCATCTGCATCTCGAGAATCGCGAAGTTCGAGCCGATGCAGTTGCGCGGACCGCCGCCGAAGGGCAAGAAGGCATAAGGGTGGCGCCCTGCTTTGCGATCGACGGCGAAGCGCTCGGGATCGAAGCCCTCGGGATTCTCCCAGAACTCCGGATGGCGGTGGGTGACGTAGGGGGACAGAAAGAGGGTCGAGTTGGCCGGGATCTGATAGCCCCCGAGCTCGAACTCCTCTTTGACCAGCCGAGAGAAGGCCCACAGCGGCGGATAGAGGCGCAGCGCTTCGTGCGCCACCTGGGTGGTGTAAGGCAGCCGCGGCACATCTTCGATGGTGGGGGTCCGACCACCCAACACTTCGGCGAGCTCGGCGCGCAGGCGGCGGGCCTCGCGCGGATGGGTCGACAGCAGATACCAGGTCCAGGTGAGCGCGATGGCAGTGGTCTCGTGCCCCGCCAGCATGATGGTCATGACCTCGTCCCGGAGATGCTCGTCGAGCATCTGCTCGCCGGTTTCCTCGTCCCGTGCCTGCATCATCATCGACAGCAGGTCGATGCGGTCGGAGGAGTCCTTGCGGCGCTCGGCGATGACCTTGTAGACCACGTCGTCCATCGCCTGGACACCGGCACGGAACTCGCGGTTGCGGCGCGTCGGCAACGACGAGGGCACGTCGAAAAGGCGGTAGATGTTGCGGTTCATGTGGTTGAGGGAAACCTCGAGGCCGTGGCTGACGGCGTCGAAATCGGCCGGTGGCAGGTCGGCGCCGAGGAGGGTTCGCATCACCACGTTGAAGGTCAACCGGTTCATCTCGGGATAGAGGTCGAGGGGCTCGCCGCTCTCGGCATAGGGCTCCCAGCGGTCGGCGAACTCTTCGGCGACGGCGGTCATGGTTTCGGCGAAGGCGGCGATGCGCTTGCGGTGGAAGGCCGGCTGGGCGATACGCCGCTGGCGCTGCCAGAAGGAGCCGTCACTGGTGACCAGGCCGTTGCCGAGGAGGGACTTCAGCTTGTTGAAGCCGCGCGAGGCTTTGGCGAAGTTGAGGTGGTTGCGCCCCAGCACCAGCTTGACGTGGTCCGGGTGCTGCAACAGGTGAATCACCTTGGGGCCGAAGCGGAAGCGCACGATCTCCCCGTAGTCCCGCAAGGCTCCCATCAGGAAGCCGATCTTGTCGTCCCGAAAATCGGGCAGGCTGCCGGCGAAACCGCGCGCGGCAGGACCCGGCGCGACTCGACCCGCCGGGAGAGAGTCCTTCGAAGCAACTGACAGCGTGCTAGCCATGACTGGTCGATGTCTCCACTCGAGAAGCGCCGGCGTTCGACCGCCGACGGCCGGCGGAAAGGAGGCTCGACGGACGACCACGCCCGCGAACCGATTTCCTGCCTCCTTTCCCCTTTTCCGACCCAATTACTCCAAAACACCGTAACATGGATTTACTTGAATGAAATGAAGTTCTGACGATCACATATTTTTAATGAAATTAATAATTAAAATCAATAAAGCGTTTAAGCTCGATCTGGCGGGACTTTTCTCGCCTCAGCCTAAAACCGCCCCCCCTGGTTCGACGTAGTAGAGGCTACGAATCCTGTATCTGAGCCTGCACAAATTCGGACATACGCCGTATAATAGATTCGGTAGTCAGAATTATATATAAAAGACTAATATGAATATGACCGGACTTTCGTCCTACCTGGCGCTAGCCCGAGTGCGGGCAGCAGAGCAGGCTCAGGACCTCGCATACACCTTCCTGCAGGCCGGTGAGGAATCCGACCGTCTGACCTTCGGAGACCTCGATCAGCGGGCTCGGGCGATCGCCGCTCGCCTCCAGGAACAGCACTCGCCGGGCGACCGGGCGCTTCTGCTCTACCCGCCCGGCCTCGACTACGTCGCCGCCTTCTTCGGTTGCCTTTACGCCGGCGTCGTGGCGGTGCCCGCCTACCCGCCGCGAATGAACCGCAATCTGCCGCGGCTGCAGTCGATCATCGAGGACGCCGAGCCGACGGTGGCGCTCACCACCGGCGGTATCTACTCCCAGCTTCGCAACTGGTTCCAGGAAGCCCCGGAGCTCAAGACCATGGGCTGGGAGACCACCGATGTTCTCGATCTCGGGCACGCCGAGGATTGGCGGGAGGTGGCCGCACAGCGCGACGACCTCGCCTTCCTGCAGTACACCTCCGGCTCGACGGCGAAGCCCAAAGGCGTGATGGTGAGCCACGGCAACCTGCTCCACAACCAGGCGCTGATGGCCGAAGGGTTGCGCCACCATCGCGACACGGTGGTGGTTTCCTGGCTACCGCTCTACCACGACATGGGGCTGATCGGGAACGTCCTGGCGTCGATCTACAACGGCGTGCCCTGCTACCTGATGGCGCCCGTCGACTTCCTCAAGAAGCCGCGTCGCTGGCTCGAAGCCATCACCCGCTACGGCGGCACCTTCTCCGGCGCCCCCGACTTCGGCTATGCCCTGTGCGTCGAGAAGATCTCACCGCAGGAGCGCGAGGGCCTCGACCTGTCCTCCTGGCAATCGGCCTTCAACGGTTCCGAGCCGGTGCAGGCGGAGACTCTGCACCGCTTCTCGGAAGCCTTCGAGCCGGTCGGCTTTCAGCGCAAGTGTCTCTACCCCTGCTATGGCCTGGCGGAGTACACGCTGTTCGCCAGCGGCCGATTCAAGACCGAGCGCTCGGTGGCCTTCGCCCGCGACGAGCTGGAGAACAACCGTGCCCGGCCGGCGCGCACCGGGGAGCACTCCCGCACCCTGGTGAGCTGCGGGGTCTCGCCCACCGGCGGCCGCATCGCGATCGTCGATCCGCAGACCAAACGGCGCTGCTCGGAAGGCGAAACGGGCGAGATCTGGCTGGCCAGCGACAGCGTCGCCCAGGGCTACTGGAAGCGCGAGCGGGCCACCGAAGAGACCTTCCGCGCCTTCACCGAGCCGGACGACGTCGACCCCGGTGGCGACGGCCCGTTCCTGCGCACCGGCGATCTCGGCTTCCTGTACGGCGGCGAGCTCTACGTTACCGGCCGCAGCAAGGACCTGATCATCATTCGCGGCCGCAACCTGCACCCGCAGGACATCGAGGTCAGCGTCGAGGCCAGTCACGCAGCCCTCAAGCCGGGTTTCGCCGCCGCCTTCCCGGTCACCGTCGCGGGCACCGAGCACCTGGCGGTGGTCGCCGAGGTCAAGCGCGAGAAGCGCCACCATCTCGACGTCGAAGAAGTCTTCGAAGCGATCCGACGAGCGGTGGCCGCCGAACACGCGGTGCAGGTTTCGACCATCGCCCTGCTGCGCCCCGGCTCCCTGCCCAAGACCTCGAGCGGCAAGACCCAGCGCAGCCGCGCCCGCCTCGAGCTCGCCGCCGGCAACCTGCCGACCCTCGGCGAATGGCGCGACGGCGCGGTCTTCACCAGCGCCGAAGAAGAGGCCGAGCAGCCGCCCCGGGAGTGGTCCATCGACAAGCTCGAGGGCTGGTTTCTGCAGCGTGTCGCCGAACGGCTCAAGCTCGACCCGGCACGCATCGATCGCGGCCAGCCGCTCGCCTCCTACGGCCTCGAGTCGGTGGTGGCGGCCTCCCTGAGCAGCGACATCGAGGAGACCCTGAGCATCGAGTTTCCGGTCGATGAGCTCTTTCTGGGCGAGCCGCGATTGAGTGATCTGGTGCACCAGATGTGGCGTCTGTTGGGCGATGCGTCCCCCGAAGACACCGGCATCATCCGCCTGTTCGCGGTCGATTCTCCGCCCCAGGGCCCGACCATCGCGCCACCGCCGACGAGCACCGCCGCGGCACGGCCGACCCCTCCCGCAGGCGACGAGGACTGGCACCCGTTTCGATCCCACGTCAATCCCGAGATCGGCCGCCTGATCGCCCAGCTCGCCATGGACAAGGTCTATGTGCGCGGCGAGGGCTGCTACCTGTGGGACCAGGACGGCCACCGCTACCTCGACTTCCTGGCGCAGTACGGTGCCCTCCCCTTCGGCTTCAACCCGCCGCAGATCTGGGCCGCCCTCGAAGGGGTGAAGGAGCGCGCCGAGCCCAACTTCGTGCAGCCGTCGAATCTCGAGGCGGCGGGCGAGCTGGCACGCCGGCTGGTCGAGGCAGCGCCGCCGGGCCTGCAGTACGTCACCTTCTCGAACAGCGGCACCGAAGCCGTCGAAGCGGCGATCAAGCTGGCCCGCTCCTCGACTGGCCGGCTCGGCGTCCTGTCGACCAGCAACGCCTTCCACGGCAAGACCCTGGGCTCCCTGTCGGCGACCGACAAGCTCAAGTATCAGCGCCCCTTCGGCGCTCCCATCGCGGGCTTCGAAACGGTGCCCTATGGTGACCTCGAGGCGCTCCGGCAAGCTCTCGCCGGCGGCCGCTTCGCGGCCTTCCTGGTGGAGCCGGTGCAGGGCGAAGGCGGCATCATCGAGCCGCCCGCCGGCTATCTGCGCGAGGCCCAAGCCCTCTGTCGCGAGGTCGGGACCCTGCTGATCGCCGACGAGGTCCAGACCGGCCTCGGCCGCACCGGCACCCTCTTCGCCTGCCAACGGGAAGGCATCACGCCCGACATCATGACCCTCGCCAAGGCCCTCGGCGGCGGCCTGATGCCGATCGGAGCCTGCCTCTCCACCGCCGAGGTCTACGACACCGAGTTCGGCCTCAACCATTCGTCGACCTTCGCCGGCAACGCCATGGCCTGCCGGGCGGCCCTCGCCACCCTCGACCTGCTGGAGGCGGACGATCTCGCCCTGGTGCGCAACGTCGCCGAAACCGGCGAGCGCTTGAAGCGCGGCCTGGTGGCCCTGCAGCGGCGCTTCCCCCACCTGATCTCGGAGGTGCGCGGGCGCGGCTATCTGCTGGGCATCAAGTTCGGCCTCAATCGCTACTCGGCGAGCGGCGGCCTGCTCGGCTACATCGGCGAGCGCGATGTGCTGACGGCGCTGGTGGTGAGCCATCTGCTGAACTTCGAACGCCTGCGGGTCGGCTACTCCCTCAACAAGGGCGAGGTCCTGCGCATCGAGCCGCCGCTGACCGCCGGATGGGAAGAGTGCGAGCGCTTCCTCACCGGCTTCGAGAATGTCCTCAAGCGTCTCGACCGCCAGAACCTGGCGGCCATGACGGCCCACATCACGGGCGTCGACATCGGCGAGGCGGAACGCCTCGGCATGGGCCAGCCGGCGAACGACGAAGCGGTTCGTCAGCTCCCGGCGGAGCGCTCCGGGCACCGCCCAGGGGGTCGGTTCGCCTTCATTGTTCATCCGCTGGACATCTCCGACTACAGCGATCTCGACAGCAGCCTCGGCATCCTGTCGAAGGAGCAGCTCGAGCACCTCTCCACCTGCATCGGCGACAACTTCGATCCCTTCGTCATCGGCGAAACTTCCATCCTCGCGGACAGTGGCCGCACCGCCTACGGTGAGTTCATCATCGTGCCGCGAAGCGCCGAGGACTTGCGCGAGATGCCCCCGGACGAGGCCCTCGAGGAGGTTCGTTTGGCGGTGGACGTGGCGCGTCAGCGGGGCGCCAAGATCGTCGGCCTGGGGGCCTACACCTCGGTGGTCACGCACAGCGGCCTGACCCTCCAGGGCGCCGGCATTCCGGCCCTGACCACCGGCAACTCGTTCACTTCGGCAGCCGCCCGTCGCCTGATCAAGATGTCCCTCGACAGCCGCGGTCGGCGCCTCGAGAGCAGCTCCGTGGCGGTGCTCGGTGCCGGCGGCGCCATCGGCCAGGCGGTTTCGCTGCTGGTCGCCGAAGAAGCCCAGCGCCTCTTCCTGGTCGGCAACCCGGCCCATCCGGAAGCCAGCCTCGGCCGGCTGTACGAAGTCGCCGGTCGTCTCCTCGGCAGCCTCGATCGCCTGGCCAAGGAGGGGCGAACTTTCCCTCCGGGCAGCCTCGCCGACCAGGTGTTCGAGCTCGGCATCAGCATGCCCAGCAGTGACGAGCGCTCCGCCCTCGCCAAGGCCGGCGAGGCCTTCGTCGCCCAGTGCGACGCCTTGGTTCTGTCGGTCGATGCCGATCGCTGGGTCGCCGAGGCCGACGTCGTGGTGACCGCCACCAGCACCGTCGAGAAGCTGGTCAAGGCCGAGCTCCTCAAGACCGACGCCATCGTCTGCGATATCTCGACCCCTTCGAACGTCGGGCCCGAGGTCAAGGAGCAGCGGCCGGACGTGATGGTGGTCGACGGCGGCATCGTGCGTCTGCCCGGCGATTCCCGCCTCGGCTTCAATGCCTCCCTCAAGAAGGGTCAGGCCTACGCCTGCATGGCCGAGACCATGATGCTGGCCCTCGAGCAGCGCTACGAGGACATGAGCCTGGGCTTCAACCTTTGCATCGAGAAGGTGATCGAGCTCGAGCACCTGGCCAAGCTCCACGGCTTCGAGGTCTACCTCGACCCCGACGACCTGGTGCCGTCCGGGTCCGGACAGACGGTGGGAGCCGCTTCGTGAGCCCTCTCCACCTCGCATCTCAGGCGACGCCGGCCCGCCGGCGGTCGCCCAATCTACGCCCCCGAGTCACCGCGAGTGACGCCGCGCCATCGTTTGGTGCGGAACGAGGTGAAATCCCTCGAGGGGGCTCCAATCCAAGCCCCGGACCCGGTGTCCGGAAGCCACCCGATCACGCCCCCGAGTCACCGCGAGTGACGCCGCGCCATCGTTTGGTGCGGAACGAGGTGAAATCCCTCGAGGGGGCTCCAACTTCGACCTCCCTGGGATGAGTCCTCCGCCGGTCCTCCGAGACCTCGCCGACTGGGCCGTCGGCCTGCGCTGGGACGATGTCCCAGGGGCCGTCCGGGAGGCCGCCAAGGACCAGGTGCTCTCCACCCTGGCGGCGGTTCATTACGGCTACCGCAGTCCCCTCGGCCAGCCGATCGCGCGCGCCTTCGCGCCGCCGGCGCCGGGCAACGCCCGGGTGCTGCCGACGGGGGCCCCGGCGCAGCCGCCACAGGCCGCCTTCCTGATGGCCGCGTGGTCGATGGTCCTCGACTACGACGACGTCATGCTCGGCGGTCACACCGGCCATTCGTCGGTGCTGGTGCCCTGGGCCCACGCCCGCGAGCACAGCGGCCGCGACCTGCTGTTGGCCCAGATCGTCGCCAACGAGATCGCCGCCCGCATCAACATGGTCTGCGCCGTCGGCTCCACCCGCGGCCAGATGGCGACCCATCTACATCTGATCGCCGCCGCCGCCGCCCGCGCCCGTCTGGTCGGCCTGTCGGCGGAGTCCTACGCCGAAGCTCTGTCCTTCGCCCTCTCTTACCCGGCGGAAGCCCTCTTCCCGGCCTTTCTCGGCTCCGACGCCAAGGCGCTGTGCGCCGCCTGGCCGATCCGCATGGGGCTCGACGCGGTGGCCGCCGTCGGTCAAGGGCTGCGCGCGGCGACGGATCCCCTCGACGATCCGCGCGGCTTCTTCGCCAGCCGCGCCACGGTGCCGGTGCGAGAGTTCCTCGGCGGTCTCGGCGAGCGCTGGCACACCCTCACCAACAGCTTCAAGGCCTACCCTGCCTGCGGCTATCTCGAGGCCGTCCTCGAAGCCGCCGAAGCGCTCTCCCGGCAGAGCCCGAAGAATCCCGACGAGATCTCTCGGGTGCGGGTCAAGGCCTCGATCTTCACGGTCGGCATGGACGCCCATTCCGAGCCTTACCTCGACGGTGGACGCTCGCCGCTGGTGGCGCTCACCTTCTCGACCCCCTACACCGTCGCCTGCGCACTCCTCGATGGTGGTCTCCGGCCGGAGCATCTCGCCCCGCCCTGGACCGAGGATCCGCAAGTCTGGGAGCTCGCCGGCAAGGTCCAGGTGGAGCACGATTTCGACCGCACCCTGGCGGCCCTGGTGGCCGATATTCCGATCGGGGCCGCCCTGCGGCGGGTCAAGCCGTGGCAGGCCGCGGGCTTCGGCCTCGCCCTCGCGGGCAAGGCCTGGGGTCGCTTCGGGCGCTGGCGACGCCCCTGGCTGACTACCCGCCTGGCCCTCGCCCTGGGACGCGCCGCGGGCCGCCGCGAGCCCCTCGACCTGAGCCGCTCGACCAAACCCCTGGGTGCCGAAGTGACGGTGATCACCGGCGACGGCCGGCGGCTGCGTCAGACCGTCGACACGCCGCGCGGCTTCGCCGGCGGCGACGGGCCGGCGGAGATCCGGCGCCTGATGCGCCAGAAGTTCCTCGACGCCACCCGCGAAGACCTCGGGGCGAGGGCGGACCGCGCCCTCACCGACCTCGAACGCCTCGACCGCCTGTCCGCCGACGAGGTTCGACACCTGGTCGAGCTTCTCTGTTTCACCGCCTCCCAGGTCCCGCAGCCGGAGCTCGCCGAGCCGGTGCGCTCGGCCAGCTAGCAAGGAATCAAACGATGGCGCGTTTCCTGCTCACCACCCAGCCGATTCCAGGGCACATCAACCCGATGGTGCCGATCGCCCGCGAGCTCGTCGCCCGCGGTCACGACGTCCTCTGGTACACCGGCGAGCTCTTCCGGCCGGCGGTCGAAAAGAGCGGCGCCCGCTACCTGCCGATGAACGCGGCGCCGGACTTCGACCTGACGGATCCGACGGTGATGCCCGAGCGCCACGGCCTCAAGGGCATCGCGCAGCTCAAGTTCTACCTCCAGCACATGCTCCTCGACAGCGCTCCGGGGCAGGTGCAAGACCTCGCCGCCTACGTCGAGCGCTGGCCCGTCGATGCGCTGTTCTCGGACATCACCTTTCTCGGCTCGCTCTACCTGGCGGAGCTCGGCGGTCCGCCCTGTGCCGTCCTCGGCGCCACCGCCTATCCGCAGCTCAGTCGCGACACGGCGCCCTACGGTCTCGGCTGGCAACCCAGCTCGGGCTTCTTCGGCCGGCTGCGCAATCAGCTCCTCAACGCCCTGGTCGGGCGGGTGATGTTCGCCGACGTCAACCGCTACGCCGATCGGGTACGCCGCAGCATCGGCCTACCGCCGACGGACTTTGCGTTCATCGACACCGCGCCACTGCTCTCGGACCTCTACCTCCAGGCGACCGCCGCGGCATTCGAGTATCCGCGCAGCGACCTACCGGCCAAGGTGCACTTCATCGGCCCCTTGATCCACCGGCCATCGGAACCCTTCGAGCCACCCACCTGGTGGGCTGAGCTCGACGCCGGCCGACCGGTGGTGCACGTCACCCAAGGGACCATCGCCACCGCCCACGAGCAGCTCATGGTGCCGGCCATCCAGGCCCTGGCCGACGAAGACGTCCTGGTGATCGCCACCACCGGCGGCAAGACGGCGGCCGAGTTTCCGCTCTCGCCGCTGCCCGCCAACGTCCGCCTCGAGCCCTTCGTGCCGTACCACAGCCTGCTGCCCAAAGTGGACGTGATGATCACCAATGCCGGCTATGGCGGAGTGCAGTTCGCCCTCGCCCATGGCGTTCCTCTGGTCGCCGCCGGTCGCACCGAAGACAAGAAGGAGATCTGCGCCCGTCTCGAGTGGGCCGGTGTCGGCCTGACCTTGCCGACGGAGTCGCCGAGCCCGCGTCAGATTCGCGAAGCGGTGCGCCAGATCCTCGGCAACCCTCGCTATCGCGAAGATTCCCGGCGCCTCAAGGCGGACTTCGATCGTCACGACGCACCGCGGGAAGCGGCCGATCTGCTGGAGCAATTCGACGCCGGTCGGGCCGTCCAGGGGGCCCCGCAGGTGGGCGCCCGCCGCGCTCGTCAGTGAATCCCGACACCGGAACGTTCGACTGTCCCGATTTCCCAAGACCGAGGCACATAACTACCGTCAGACTTTAAAAATACAAATATGCATAAGTGTAAAATATACATAGACATTCCTTTGCGGACCGCGGCATTCGAGCCGGTCCCGCACTGCCCCTTCGGGGCCGTCCCTTTCCAACTACTGAGCTAGGAGTGACTGATTCTCATGAGTCCGATTCTGAAGGGTAAGACTGCTCTCGTCCTGTTTGCCGCCTTGTTGCTGTTGCTGGCGCCGCCGATCATCGCCGACGACGATGACAACGACAACGGGGCTCCCCCGAGCCTCTCCCTGCGCCTGCCCAACTCGACCCAAGGCCCTCTCTGGCCACCGTCGGAGATGACCAACGAGGCCGGCGATTTCATCACCGTCGGCATCACCCTCTCCGAGGCCAACGGCTTCCCCGGCTTCCCGTTCTTCGGCCAGAAGCTGATCATCTCGAAGGACACGGTGCCTCCCCTCGACGAGAACGGCAATCGCATCATCAACAACTGGTTCGCCGCCTCTCACGACATCATCCGCCCCCTCGACCTGCGCGAGGGCAGCCCGGACCGCGACATCGTGCTCTACAACCTGTCGATCGGTCCGGCGGACGAGCTCGGCATTCCGCGCATTCCGGCCGAGGGCGACTCGGCCTACAACCTCTACACCGACGGCTATCCCTGCCAGGACATCTTCCCGACGCCCGAGCAGAAGGCCAACTACTCGCGCCCGCGCACGCCGCTCCACGAGTTCCCGGTTTGGGGTTTCCAGGGCGACCAGATCGGCTACGACGTGGTCACCGGTCAGCCCTATGACCCCAACGCGCGCCTCAACTTCGCCGAGAACTGCTTCGGCTGCTCCGGCGAGAACACCCTCGACTTCCGGCCCAACACCGAGCCCATCACCCTCGGCGACTGGACCGACGCCCGCGGCCGCCTGCGCATCACCCTGACCGACTGGGACGAGGAGGCCGGTGGCTACACCGCAGCCTTCTTCAAGTTCAACATGCGCAACCTGGTGCCGAACTCGGTCTACACCGTGTGGACCATCCGTCCGCGCCGCATCCCGGGCCTCGACTTCATGCCGCAGGCCGACCCGCTGTCGATTCCGAACATCTTCGTCACCGATGATCGCGGCAAGGCCCGCGGCACCCTCAAGGTGATCCACCCGTTCCCGGATCCGGCGACGGACTTCGGTGGCGAGCGCCTCGACGGCCTGGTGGTGGCCTGGCATCCGGACTACCAGAACTGGGGCGCCTGCGGTGGCCTGCTGGGCGCCGGAGTCGACCTCCACACGGTGTTCAACACCTTCGTCGAGGGCAACACCTCGCTGGCGCCGTTCATCACCGTCCCGCCGAGCGGCGGCTAGCGCCAGAAGTTTTCCGGTGAGGTCGGCGCCGACCTCACCGGTCTCTATATCCCGGTTGCGGTCCCTCGGGACCGCGACCGGGCCTCCTGCCGATCCGATCGGCGAAATTCGGCTTCGAACCCTTTGATCTCCATTGTTTTCCAGGAAGAGGTGTCTCTATGCGCTCCAACTATGCCTTGATCGTCAGCCTGCTGCTCTTGGCCGCCGCGGTGCCGACGCTGGTGGCCGACGAGGCGCCGTTCGTTCGCGTCAAGCTCCCCGCCGCCACCCAGGGACCCCTGTGGCCGCCGGGAATCGTGACCGACGCCAACGGCGACTTCCCGGTGGTGGGCATCCACCTCATCGAGGTCAACGGAACTCCCGGCATTCCCCTGCTCGGACAACCGTTCATGATCTCGAAGGACACGGTGCCGCCCCTCGACGCCAGCGGCAACCGCATCCTCAACAACTGGTTCGCCGGCTCCTACGACTTCGTGCGCCCGCTGGACCTCAATCCCGGCAGCCCGGATCTCGACATGGTGCTCTACAACCTCTCCTTCGGTCCGGTGGACGAGAGCGGCGTGGCGCGCATCCCGGCGAGCGGCGATTCGGCCTTCAACCTGACCACCGATCCGCACCCCTGTCAGGAGCTCTTCCCGACGGACCTGCAGGCGGCGACCTACGAGCGCCCGCGCTTCCCGCTCCACGAGGTTCCGATCTGGGGATTCCAGGGCGACGGTATCCGCTACGGCCGGGACTCCGGCGCCGTCGAGGTGCCGAACCAGCGGGTCGACTTCCGCGAAGGCTGTGTCGGTTGTGCCGGTGAGAACAACCTCGATCAGCGCCCGCGCCGCGACCCCATCACCCTCGGCCAGTGGCTCAACGCCTCCGGCAAGGTGACCATCCGGCTGGACGACTTCAACGCCGAAGCCGGGGCCTACACCGCGGCGACTTTCCGCTTCAACCTGCGCAACATGCTGCCCAACTCGATCTACACCGTGCAGGCGGTGCGCAACCGGCGCATTCCGGGCTTCGACTTCTTCCCCCAGGGCGATCCGTTGGCGATCCCCAACGTCATCGTCACCAACGAGTGGGGTCGCGGCCGCGGTACTTTCAAGGCCCACAACCCCTTCCCGGATCCGGCCACCGACTTCACCGGTGAGCGCATCACCGGCCTGGTGGTGACCTGGCATCCGGACTACCAGAACTGGGGCGCCTGCGGCGCCCGCTTCGGCGCCGGCGTCGACCTGATGACCCAGCTCAACTCCTTCGTCGAAGGCAACTTCGATCTCACTCCCTTCATCACCGTCCCGGCCCCCTGAGTCGGCGCCGGAAGCAAAAAGAGGGGGTGAGAACCCGCCGGTCCTCACCCCCGGGAGCCATCACGAGAGGCCGAATCCACTCAGCTCACGGCGACACGAATCCCAGATCCGGGCTCGAGAAGGCGCTCGAGCCGTGTTCGTTGGTGGCGAAGACCCAGTAGTAGTAGGCCTGCCCCGGAGGGGCTGACAGGTCATCCCAGGAGGTCCCCTCCACCCCGGAAGCGACCACGTTGCCACTCATCGGCTGATGGGAGGTGTGGCGCCAAACGCTGTAGGAGGTCGCCGTAGGCGAGGCCTGCCAGGTGACCCGCACACGATCGGCGAAGGCGCCGTCGCTCGCTGTCACCCCCGTCGGTGCATCCGGTCGCGTCGTCTGGCTGCACTGTACGGCTTGCGGCGAGGCCACCAGGTGGAAGATCTCCCCATCCCCCTGACCGCTGCCATCGACGCCCACCGCATAGGCATAGAAGAGCGTGCCATGGGAGGTGCCAGCCGGAATCGCCACCCGGAAACCGTGATTCGGGTCCGGGGCCGGCAAGCTGGCGCGCGGCCGATCCGCGACCACCTCGGCGAACAAACTGCCGATGCCCAGGGGACCATCGCGAAAAACGCGCACCCTGATCGGACCGGCGAAATCCGGATCCCAAGCCCAACCGGCCAGCCACTCGCAGGTCGCCTCGTCGAAGGTCCCCTGCGGCGATGCACCACCGCCGCCACCGGCATAGCCGGTATCGACATTCGAGAAGGCGCTGTTGCCGTGACCGTTCGAGGCGAAGACCCAGTAGTGGTAGGTCTGCCAGGGCACCGCCGTGGT
Organism: Acidobacteriota bacterium; assembly: GCA_039028635.1. NCBI lineage: Bacteria > Pseudomonadati > Acidobacteriota > Acidobacteriota bacterium. Next base: position 42,636 of record JBCCHV010000034.1, on the reverse strand, counting down.
GTCGTTCCAGGAGGTCCCGGCCAGCCCGGCGGCGACCACCGAGCCATCGAGCGGTGACGACGTCGAGCTGCGGTGGACACTGTAGCTCTGAGCGTTCGAAGCCGGGGACCACTGCAGCCGAACCCGATCGCCAAAGGCACCGTCGGAAGCGCTCAGCTCGGTGGGAGCAGACGGCCGTGAGTTCTGCGGGCAGTCGACGGCTCGGGGCAACGGCGGAAGCGGTGCATCGAGGCCATCGGGCTGGCCCGAGGCGTTCACCCCGACTCCGTAGGCATAGAACAAGGTGCCGTCGGAGGTACCCGTCGGCACGGCGACTTCGAATCCATGGCGAGACCCGGGAGTCGGCAGGCCGGACCGCTCGCGGTTGGCGAGCACATCGGCGAACAAGACGCCGATACCGAGTGGTCCGTCACGGTAGATCCGAACGCGGATCGGCGCTGCCGAGTCGGGATCGTGAGCCCAGCCGACGAGACGAGTGCAGCTCGCCTCTTCGAACTCACCGGTCGGCGGATCGGTGCTGCCAGTGCCGGCGGCAGCGAAACCCGTGTTGGGCTGCGAAACCACACTGCTGCCGTGACCATTGGTGGCGCGCGCCCAGTAGTGATAGGTCTGGCCGACCACCACGTCTTGATCGTCCACCGTCGCCCCCACCGGCACGGCGATGACGGCGGCGGCCGCGACATCGGAGGTCGTGCCGCGAAGGACTTCGTAGGCGGTCGCCCCGGCGGAGGGCGTCCAGGTCACCCGAACGCGATCCCCGAAGGCGCCGTCGCTGGCCGCCAAGCCGAGGGGCGTGGGCGGCGCCGCACCGCCGCCACCACTGCCGCCGCCGCAGGTCAGCACTTGGGGTGATCCGAAGAGCGGACGCCACTGACCGGTCGCCACGCCCAGCGGGTCGACATCGCGAGCATAGGCATAAACCGACTCCGCCCCTCCGGTCCTGAGGACCGCCGGCGTCGCGACGGCGAAGCAGTTGTTCTGCGCCAAACCTCCACCGGAGCCGCAAGCGCGATCGGCAAAGCCCTCGGCCACCAGCTCGCCATCCGGTCGCGGCGCGCCGCGAAAGAACTGCACCTTGACCGCACCGACGAAGTTCGGATCCGTCGACCAACCGGTGAGGGCTTGGCAGGTCGCCGGCTCGAAGAACCCGTAGGGCAACTCCGGATTCGCCTCGACCACCGTGAAGCGATGCTCCTGGGACTCGCTGACGTTGCCGCAGTTGTCCGTCGATCGAATGCGCAAGCGGAAGCTACCGGTGCCCGGCGCCCTCCAACCGAAGCTCCAGGGACCATCCCCTCCAGCCACCCCGACCGGCTGATCGTCGATCAAGAACTCGACCTGCTGGACTCCGCTGAGGTCGAAGACCTGGGCATCGAGCAGTACCGTGCGCAGCAGATCCAGCACCACCGCGGCGCCGTCCGCCGGCGTCAGGCGAATCACCTCGGGCCCTTCGCCATCGACATCGCAGCCGACGGCGGAATCGACCTCGAAGGTGCTGGTGCGCGACCAGGCGGTGGCTCCGGCGAGGTTCCGAGCCAAGGCCCGCGCCTCGTAGGTACCCGGCCCCGAGGACAGCCAGAGCACCTCGTAGAAAGGGATCGCGTCGACCGGATCGGCCACCAGCCAACCACTCACCGGCTCGTCATCGACGTAGAGCTGCACCAGCGGAGCGCGCTCGACATCGCCAGCGATGGCGCGCAGGGGAATCGTTCCAGTCCCCGGATCCGGGGTGTAACGGAAGCCGTCCCGCGGTGCGGTCAAGGTGACGTTGGGGACGGTCGTGTCGCAGAACAGGTCGACGACGTCGACCACCGGACCGCCGGCAATGTTGCCGCGGGTCGGCTCGACCCAGCAATGGGGATAGTCGTCCTTGTTGACGATCGCCACCGAGTAGAAGCTCGACGTCGGGACCTCCCCGGGGAAGCTGAACACGCCGTTCTCGGTCACCGTCGCGATGATCGCTCCCGGTTCATCGGCGGGATTGAGGGCGACCTCGATCTCATCCCCGAACTCGCGCAGGCCCTGCGCCGTGCCGGTGACCTGATGGAAGGTGCCGCAGCCCAGGGGCTCCTGGCAGGAGCAGTCGAAGGCCCCGGAGAAGTGGCCCGAAAGAAAGCGCTCATAGAGCGGAATAGCGGGCAGATCGCCGGGCTGCGGATCGAGCAGGCGGCAGCTTCGGCGATGGTCTCCGACACCGTCCACCTCGAGGGTTCCGAGGGTGACCGTCGCCCCTTCCGGGCACCGGATGATGCCGTAATCGACGGGCGCGCCATGGGTCGCCGTGCCACCGCTGAAGATCTCGAACCCTCCCGGGGTCCGGCACTGCGCTTCGAGGGCGACCTGCTCGAAGGGTCCCAGGCCTTCGACCTCGTAGCCCACGAAGTACTCGCGTTCGCAGTAACGGCCGTCGCGATCGCAGTAGCACTGGAGATGCTGAGTGAGGATCTGCCCCCAGAGAACCCAGGTGTCTTGGGTCACCTGGTCACAGCCGAGATAAGCCAAAGCGGTCGAGGCGAAGCATAGACCGACGCATTGAGCGACCAACGGCGGCGCCGACACAAACGGCACGATTCCGCAGCTCTTGCAGCTATAGGCCGCCACGACCGAGTTGGCGAGGCAGGCCGCCACCTCACCGGGGAGCGCAGCCAGGAAGTTGTCTCGCTGGGCGCAGAAGGCCACGTCGCAAGGATGACTGGGCGCCGAGCAGTCGGGATTCGGCCCGTCGGCGACGGGATTGTAGAGTCCCTCGAAGCTCCCCACCAGGTCGAGTTGATGAGTCGTCGGGTTGGCGCCGGTACGGCTCTCGGCACTGACGAACTGGATCTCGAGGGAGAAAGGCTGGTTGAGGTTACCCGCGATCGATCGCCGATTCAGATACCCCTTGAAGAAATAGGTTTCGTTGCGGGTCAAGGCGACATGGTCGCCGACGTCGAGACCGAGGGGGGGCGCCGGATCGGCCCAGGTCCATTGCAGCGGACCGCCCTGCGAGAGCAAACCTCGGAAGCGTCCGAAGTAGATGCGGTCGTCCGAGTTGCCGGTGAGCTTGAAGATCAGCTCGAGGGGTAGCTCCGAGTGAGTGCCGAGGTCGGCCCTGAAGTTCTGCACATCGTAGCCGATGACCTCGATTTCAAAGGGGGGTAGCGGCAGTGGTGCAACTCGGATGGTGAAATCGAAGGGGTCCCGAATCGCCGAGTTGCTGGCGATCACCAGGGTGGTTTCATAGGTCGCACTCGGGCTGGCGCCCCGAGCATCGAAGGAAACCGAGAAAGTGCGCTCGGCGCCCACCGCCACGGCCGCATCAGAAGGATTGGAAAGGGTGAATCGGGAATCGCCGGTGCTCGTGATCGGCAGGTCGAGCTCGAGGAGCTGATCGCCCTCGTTGCGAACGGTGAACTCGAACTCCTGCTCGAAACCGACGTTGGCCTCCGCGCGCCAGAGAGCGCGCACCGGCAGGCCGGCCTCATCGACCACCTCCAGAATCGCACCGCATGGCGGACTGCCACCGCAAATGATGCGATCGCCGCGAATATAGAAGGTGAAGTCTTCACTGAAGAAGGGGTTGATCGGCCGATCAAAGACGGTGAAGTCGAGGCGCAGCAGGAAGGGGCCGGACTGCCCCCCTGCCACCCGCAGGACACCCTCGAAGTCGAGCTGTCCCTGGGCCGGAATATCGCCCGGACGCCAGGTGTGCTCGAAGTCCAAACCGCCGGCTCCGGCCCCGGAAAGGAAAGTGCCGAAGACGTCGACATGAATCGACTGGGAGTTGAAGTTCAGCACCGAGAAATCGAACTGTAGATCTTGGTCTCGCACGCTGCCGACGTCGACGGTCCCGCCATCGCCCACTCGGTTGGAGAGCGGCGCACCGCCATCGAACTGCACGTCGACCAGGACGTTGTCGAGGCCCAAACCGAAGCTCTCGATTTCGAACCGCCCGTCGAGGGGAACGGACTGGCTGCCGGCATTGTCCGGAAACACCGAAACCCGGCTGACCAGCTCACCGCTCTCGGCGTCGGGAGTGGCCGTGAGATTGATGGTCGCCACCGATTCCGACTCCCCCGGCCCGAAGAGGCACGAGAAGTCCGAGGGATCGACGGAAGCACACCCCACTGTGAAGGTGGCGGTGAAGCCCGTGGGCAGTTGCGAGGAATCCCAGACGAACCCGCCGCTCGGCACCTTGAGCGTTTCGGAGGCACTGCAGTTGCGGACCCGCACGTCGAAGGTGAAGTCCTGCGGCAAGGTGGTGCGATCGACTTCGTAGACGGTGTGCCCGCCGTAGTCGTCGATGGTCAGGTCCCAACAGTCCACCTGGCCGAAGCTGGCTCGCTGGACCTCGCCCTCGAGGCGGAAGGAATACGGCACCGAGTCGACTTCAAAGGCCACCAAGACCTCGAAGGGCTCGAGGGCGCTGCGCGATCTGCCGGGAATCGGCGCGATCAAGGGCTGCACGGTCAGGGACCCGGCAGGCGGGATCTCTTGGGGCGCCAGGACCGGCAACGAGACCCGCACCGGTCCCGAGACGGTCTCCGCTCGCAGGCCTGAGATCCGGTGGCTGTCGCCGCTCTGCTGGGAGCTCGGCACGATCACCATGACGGGAGCCAACGCTGGCGAGTACTCGTGGATCGAACCGAGGGAGATGGTGGCACCATCGTCGGCCCAGGCGGCGATCGGCTCGGCGAGCCAGGCGACCACCGGAGTACACACCACATGGATGCTCTCCTCGGCCACGGCACCGAAGAACTGGCGCTCGCCGGTGGCCATACGCCAATCCGAGAGATAGTCGCCGGGCGCCGCCGGCGCCGTCATCTCGAAATCGAAGGTGTGGCTGCTGCCGTAAGGCACTTCGGCTCCTGCCGGCAGGCGAACCTTGGTACCTCGAAAAGGATCGAGACCTCCGACCGCCCGCAGATGGTCGCCGTCGGCAGCCCGCCACGGCGAGGCGCCGACGTTGATCAAAGTCACCGACGCGGTCGCCGTCGATCCGCACTGCAGCGACCGCGGCAAGGTCTCACCGAGCAGTCGAGACCGCCAGTCGGCGTGGCCGATCTGGTCTCCGGCGGTTGCCGGCGTCGCCAGCCCCAGGATCAGCAGAAGGCCCAGAAGCGCGATCAGGGCCGCTCGGTGACGCTCGGTCACCGCTGCCGGAGGGACGGAGGCAAGAACGGGAGACCTTCCATGCCGGGGTCGACCACAAACTTCCATGGGCATGCGAGACGGACGAGGAGTAGATCTTGGAGTAGCGGCTTGCATGGGAGGACATGCGTCAATCGTCGCCGCTCAGGCTCAGCGACTCGTCGTCAGCCCCTCCCGCCCGCAACGTCGCGGAAGATCCTGCGTAAGTCGACAACGATGCCTGCCACGGAAGAACGCTCGACGACCGAGCTCGGCCTCGCCGATGCACCCCGCGATCTGACCCTGGCCTTGCGCCGCTGGAGTCGGGGCGACGCCGGAGGCGGCGAGCGGGTCTTCCAGCAGCTCTACAGCGAGCTGCGCCGTACCGCCGTGGCCTACTTCAGCGGCGAACGCAGCAACCACACGCTGCAGCCGACGGCCCTGGTCAACGAGGCCTTTCTCCGACTCGCCCAGCAGGGCCCGATCCAGTGGACCGATCGCCGCCACTTCCTGTCCTTCGCGGCGCGCATCATGCGCCAGGTCCTGATCGATCACTCGCGCCTCTACTCCCGACAGAAACGCGGCGCGGGGTGCGTCAACGTCCCCTTGGCATTGATCGGCGACGTGGCCTGCCCGACGCCGCAGGCTCTGATCGAGCTGCATCAGGCTCTCGAACGCCTGGCGACCTGGGACCCGCAGAAGGCCAGCATGCTCGAGCTGCACTTCTTCGGCGGCCTCGACTACGACGAGATCGCGCACCTCGAGGGAGTCTCGCGGGCGACCGTCGGACGGCAGATGCGGCGGGCGCGCGCCTGGCTCTACTCACAGCTCCTTCCCAATCCTCCGCAAGACCCGGCATGAGCGATCGGGACCCGACCACCGATCCTCGTTGGTGGATGGAGGTCGACGCCCTTTTCGACCGCGTCCTCGATCTCGATCCGGCGGCTCGCCAAGGAGTCCTCGAGGTCGCTTGCCGCCACCGCCCCGAGCTGCGCCTGGCGGTCGAGTCCCTCGTCGCGGCCGACCGGGAAGCGCAGAGCTTCCTGTCGCAACCCCTGGGACGAGTCACCACCGAACCGAGGGCCGAGCCGCCCGCTGGCCGTGTGCTGCAACAAGCCGGTCCCTACCGGCTCCTCGAGCTGCTCGCCCGCGGCGGCATGGGCGAGGTCTACCTCGCATCCCGCGCCGACCAGGCCTTCGACCGTCTGGTGGCGATCAAGGTCCTGCCCCAACAGTTCGCGGGCTCCGACCTGCAGCGCCGCTTTGCGCTGGAGCGGCGAATTCTCGGCAGCCTCGAGCACCGCGCCATCGCTCGTCTCTACGACGCCGGAGAGCTCACCGATGGCCGGCCCTACCTGGTGATGGAGCTCGTCCAAGGGGAGTCGATCGGGGACTTCAGTCGCCACCGGAAACTGTCCCTGGAGGCTCGAATCGCGCTCGTCCTCGAGGTCTGCGAGGCCCTGGCCCACGCCCATCGCCATGGCATCATCCACCGCGATCTGAAGCCTGCCAACCTGCTGGTCACGGCCGACCGCGAGCCAAAGGTCGTCGACTTTGGAATCGCCACCATCCTCGGAGCCAGCGGCAACCAAGAATCCGCCGCCGACCAGGCTCTGACGCCGACCTATGCCAGCCCCGAGCAGCTTCGCGGCGAGGCGGTGACCACCGCCTCAGATGTTTATTCTTTGGGAGTGGTGCTCTTCGAGCTGCTCTGCGGCGCTCGTCCACGGGACCTAGAGACGACCACGAAACCCGGTGAAGCAACGCCGGCCGCTTCGCTCCACGCGGCCTACGCCGGCTTCGATGCCGCCGTTCAGCAACGGCTTGCCCGCGAGGCCGGCACCACTGCCAAGAAACTCGGCCGAGCCTTGAGCGGAGACCTCGACAGCATCCTGCGCCGAGCCACCGACGCCGATGTCGACGAGCGGTACGACTCCATCGAGGCTTTCGCCCGCGATCTGAAACGATTTCTGCAGCGCAGGCCGGTAAGTGCCCGCCGCCTGAACCCGCCTCAGAGAATTCGCAAGTGGGCCCAGCGGAATCCTCTCGCCGCCTTCGCTCTCGGGCTGTCCACGGCGCTGGCGCTAGTCCTGGCCGCGAGTCTTTTGCGGCACCACCTGCGCATCAACCAGGCACGCCAAACGGCCGAGAAGGAGAGGGATCGGGCCCAGCAGGTGCTGCAGTTCGTCGTCGACTCATTCGCCGAAGGCGACCTGCGTCACCGTCCCTCCGGAGCGCGATCGGTACGCGACCTGCTCGAGACCGCCGCCGCGCGCATCGACCGGGAGCTCGCCGATCACCCCGAAGCCGCCGCCGATGTCTCGCACACGGTGGGCTCCGCCCTCGCCCATCTCGACGCCTCCGAGACCGCGGCCCCGTTGCTGCAGAGGGCCCTGCGACAGCGTCAGCACGGCAACCCGGCCAAGGCCGCGGAAACCCTCAGTGCCCTCGCCGCCGTCGAGCGTCGTGCGGGTCGCTACGGCCAGGCCCGGCAATATCTCGAAGAGGCCCTCGAGCTGCTCGACCAGGCTCCGCCCTCGGTGATCGCCCAGGCTCAACGGGACCTCGCCATGGCCCTGCTCTACGAAGGCCGCCACGATCAGGCCGAAGGCCTCGCCGAGGCGGCCCTCACCAACCTCGCCACCGGCACCGGCGAGAAGACCGACTGGGCCGAGGGCTGGTATGTCCTGGCGGCGATTCTGGTGGACGGCGGCGCTCCGGGCCGAGCCGAAACCTATGTCGACCAGGCCTATGACCACCTGCAGTCGGCCGGCGGTCTCGACAGCCTGCTGGGAAGTGATCTCCTGCATCTCAAGTCGATCCTGGTGCGCGAGCTGGAGGGAGCCGCCGAGGCCCTGCCCTGGTATCAACGCTCACTCGAGCTTCGGCGACGGCTGTTCGGCACCGATTCGAGCCACTACGCTGCCGCACTTCACAGCGCCGGCCTCACCCATTGGCGCGCCGGCGAGCTCGCCACCGCCGACGAGCTGCTCCGCGAGTCGGTCCGCATCCTCGCCGCTAGCCAACCTCCCAACCCGGCCGCCGAGATCAGCGCCCGACGCGACTTCGGGCTGCTGCTGGCGGCACGCCAAGTGTGGTCGGCGGCCGACGAGGAGCTCCAGACGGCGCTCTCCCTCCAGCGCGCCGAGGAGCGAGATCCGGCACAAGAGGTTCCCTTGCTGATCAACCTCTCCCACCTGTCGATCGCCCGCGGCGAGCACGCCACCGCCCTCGCCTGGGCCCGGCAGGGGGTCGCCCTGATCCCCGAGGACCCCGCTGCCGAGCACTGGGTCTGGCTGCAGTGCCAGGTGTCCCTCGCCAAGCTTCTCGCCACCCTCGGCAGCGATGAGGCAGCCGCCGCGCTGGCCTCTCGAGCATCGAGCCAATCTCTCGACTGGTTCGGTCCCGAGCATGAGAACACTCGCCGAGTCGCGGAGAGGCTCGCCCACCTGCTCTGACCTCGAGTCGCGGCCAACGGCACCCCTCAGGGCTCGAGGAGAGCCGCGACCCTCAGGACTCGAGGTTGCTAGACTTTGCCCATGGCCGCTCAGCCGAAGAAGCTCCTCGCCTTGCCACCCATCCTCCTTTGCGGGTTGCTGGTAGTCGTCCTTTCGCCACAGCCCGGCCTTGCCGAGCAACCCACCCACCTCACCTTCGCGTGGCCAGCCGGCGCCACCGCCGAGGTCTCCTACTCGGTCGAGGGCTGGCGGCAGAGTGGCACTTCGAGAACCACTCTCCAGCGGCAGATGAAGTACCGCCTGCGGGTCTCGGCCCGAAACGGCGAGCCCGGCATGGTGGTCGAGAGGCTCTGGCCGACCGTGCCAGCACCGCGGCGACCAACTTCTGGCCAGCAGAAGTCCTTCTTCGGTTCCCTGCCTCGCCCGACGAACTCGGCGGTTCAGGCCCTGGTCGACGACCTTCCCGAGCTCGTCGAGCGGCTCGAAATTGCGGCCGACGGACGGCTCCTGTCGGTCGATGGCGGGAAGGACCTCGAAACTCGGATCGCGAACGCCCTCGCCGACAGCGAGGCCGACGCCGGGACCCGTTTGCAAATCGAATCTTTGACCACCGACGAGTCCCTCTTCCAGCTCTCGAAGCAGGCTTGGGCCGCGTTGGTCACGGCTTGGCTGGATCGAGACCTGGCGCAGGGCTTCCCCTTCAGCGACCGCAGCGATGCCGAAACGCCCAGTGTGTCGAAGACCGTGGAAGTGCCCGCCTCGGGCCGGTTCGCGGGCTGGGTGCCCTGTGACGAGGACGAGCGAGCGTCCGGGGAGTCGAGTTGTGTCGAGCTGCATTGGTCCGCCGCCCCCCAGGGCGAGGATGCGAAGGAGGCGGTCGAAGCTCTGGAGAGGCGCTCCCTCCAAGGGCTCGAGCTGACCCGCGAGGTCACGGTGGTCGCGGACCCCGCGACCCTCCTCCCCTACTCGACGATCGATCATCTCGAGGCCAAGCGCACCCTCCAACAAGGCAGCGAAACGATCGAATCGTCCGAGAGCATGACGCGGCGGCGGCGTTTCATCTGGACCCACCCCTGATCGAGCCCGAGCCGCTTCGGATCAACTGACGGCGTAGCCGATCGGCCAGCCGCGCTGCGCGACCAACCATGGCCCGGAACGATCTCCGCGGCCCCTTGTCTTTCCCGTTCTCGGGAGATAGCTTTGATGCGATACTTCGATATCGTCGATTCGATCACCGCTTTGATCGCTGGAGCCACGGGGAAGCCACCATGACCTCGAAGTCCCTTGCCACTATTTTTCTGCTCGGCCTGCTCGCCGTCTCGACGGTGGGTTGCGGCCTCGCCGATATTCGCAATTCCGCGCTTCAGGTCGAAGCCCCGACAGCGGAGGCCGTCGAGCGCGGCCGTGCCCTCCTCGAAGCCACCGCCGAGCGTCATGGCCTGGCCGCCTGGTCGACCTTTCGCACCCAAGAAGTGACGGCGGTCGACACCTGGCCGGGCTGGAAACGCTTCATGGGCCACTGGCCGGGCGAGGTGCAGCGCTTTCGCACCCAGACGATTCTCGGCACCTTCACCTCCCGCGCCGAGCTCCTCGATGGCGAGAAAGCCGGCGAGACCTGGGGCATCCAGTCCTGGGCGACCTACAAGCAGCAGGGCGACGGGGAGCCGGAGTTCGCCGACGACGACCACATCCTGTTCTACTTGCCAACGCTGCAGTACTTCAACGAGCTGCCCTACCGCCTGCGCCATGCCGAGATCGTCGCCTATGCCGGCGAGGACGAGCACAACGGCAAGACCTACGACCTGGTGTACGCCACCTGGGGAAGCTTCGCCGCCAACGAGACTCACGACCAGTACGAGCTCTGGATCGGCCGCGACTCGGGTCTGCTGGAGATGGCCTTCTACACCGTCCGCGACGGCATGAAGAGCGCTGTGGGAACGATCCACTTCACCGACTACCGCGAGGTTCAGGGGGTCTGGTTTCCGTTCGTCCAGACGGTGATCATCGGCTCGCCGAAAGACACCGAGTACCCGCTCGACAAGAACTACTTTCACCGCATCGAGGTCGAGAGCACCGCCTTCGACACGGTGGCGCCGGAAGCGCTGCGACCGGACCCGGCGCTGCGCACCGTCGGCGACGCCAAGCCGGCAGCCTCCTGACCTCCTTCTACTCGACGGGCAGGACCGCGCCCGCCGAGTAGGCGGTGAACTCCGGCGCGTACATCGACTGCAGGGTGGCCGGGGCGATCTTGAACTCGCCCGCCATGGCGACCCGCAGGCGATGTTTGAGCACGTATTCGCCACGCGGCAAGCGCTCGAAGAAGAAGTTGGTGCCGCTGTCGCGCACCTCTTCATAGCGCGCCAGGCCGAGGTCCCAACGGTAGCCGGAGGTCAAGCGCTCGGGCTCGAAGCCGGCGCCGCGGGGATCCCGCAGATGGACGTACTCGGCCTCCGCCCGGCTGGCGATGGCGAGATGGACCTCGAGCGAATCACCCACCGCCAGCGCGTCGCCTACCGCCAACGGCTGCAGGGTCCACTCGTCACCTTCCAGCAGCCGCCGGAAGAAGCGACGCTCGACGTGGAAGAGGTCCCCCTGCCCCTCGCTGGGCATCTTCTCGGTGGAGAAATGCCAGGTGGCGGAGGCGAAGGCCAGGCCCGGCGTGGTCTTTTCGACCGCGATCTCGGCCATGGTGGCGGGATCGATGGCTTCGGCCGCGATCGCGAGCCGCCGGGTCGTACCGGTGAAGACCGCGGGATCGAACTCGAAGGTCTCGCGCCGTGGTCCGACGGTCACCGTCACCGCCTCCTCGGCGGCGAGCTGACCTTCCGCCCGCAGGTAGTGGGTCAGGGCATAGAGCACCTCCGCCGTCGCCCGCGTCGACTTCCAGTGGGAAAGCTGACGGTTGAGGAACAACCACTGCACCAGGCCGTGGCGCCGATCGTCCTCCGGGGCCAGCTCGAGCAGAGTGCGCAGAGCGAAAGCGTGGGTCTCGATGGTGTCTCGATGCCACAACCAAGAGCGCTCTTCGGGCGACCAGAAGGTGCCCTCGTCCGGCGTCGTCTGGGCGCTGTCGAAGACGCTCTCGAGCAGCTTCTCGGCGACCTCCGGGCGACCGCCCCGGTGCAGCGCCAGGGCGCCGTAGAGGCGAGCCCTCGGTCCGAGCTGCTGCCAGTGCTCAGCGATGCGATCGAGCAGCAGAGCGCGGTCGTCGGCGCTGAACACGCCGCCGGTCCAGGACTCATCCGGATAGGACGACAGGACATAGGCCAGGAAGGTGACGCGATCCCAGCAGCAGTCCTCGAGCAACCGCTGATCGATGTTGCGATCGTAATCGGTGCGCAGATATCGCCAGCCTTGGGTCACCAGATCCTTCGGCACCTCGATGCCGAACTCGAGGGCCCGGGCCAGACCCTGCAGCACATAGAGGGTCATGTAGGGCGACGGCGGACCACCGGGCCACCAGGGGAAGGCGCCGCCGGCGGTGCGCGAGGCGGTCAGCCGAGCCAAAGCCGTTTCGCGCTGCTCGCGGGCCACCCGCGGGTCGAGCACCTTGATCAGGTGGTCGGGACTCTCGGGACCGCCGCGCGACTGCACCAGCCACGGCGTCTCCTCGAGGCCGAGACGACGATTCGGATCGTCCGCCTCCCAGGGCTCGAGACGAGTATCGCGCTCGGCCATGGCGGCGGCCGCCCGCGAGATCGCCGGATGAGCCTCGAAGAGGCTCGACAGGATGCCCGTCGAAACGAACCGGTTGAGGGTCTGCTCGGTGCATTCGTAGGGATAGTCGATGAGGTAGGGCAACGCCGCCAGGGCACCGTAGAAGAGCTGACCATCGACGGTCACGGAGAGTGAATCGTCGCGCCGACTGGGATCGTCATCGGCCGCCAGCTCAGCGAACCGCAGCACCTGGCGATCGGCGTCACGCAGCGCCGTGAAGCGCGACTGCGACAGGTAGAGCCGACCCGGCAATACCGGCACCGGCCTCAGCTCACCGTCGGACAGGCCCGCCGCCCGGCCGCGGACGCGAACCTGCACCTCGCCCAGTCCCGGCGGGACCTGCAGCGAGAAAGCGTGGCGGTCGCTGCCTCCGGCGGGCGCCGCGAAGGCTGCCTTGGCGTTGGAAAGGCCAAAGGCATCGGCAACGCTTTCGCCACTCACCGGGTCGAGGAGCTCGAGCTCCAGCTCGCCCTCCAGCCGGCTGTCGCCGCCGTTGTTGACCAACACTTCGAGCACCGCCCGGTCGCCTTCGCGCAGGAAGCGCGGCACCGCCGGCCGCACCATCAGGTCCTGCGCCGTGCGCAGGTCGCGCGACACGGTGCCGCCGCGCAGATCGCGGGTGATCGCCGACAGCCACAGCCGCCACTCGGTGAGAGCCTCGGGCATCACCACCTCGATCTCGACCACCCCGTCGTCTCCGATCTCGAGGTGGGGATACCAGAAGGCGGTCTCGCGGAAGTCGCTGCGCAGCGGTTGGTCCGCCGTGACGGCCTCCTCGGTCGCCTGTTCGGCCGGCGCCGCCGGCGCCGCGACTTTGGCGGTGGCGAGGGTCGAGTCGCTGGCGGTGAGCTCGTCGGCCAGGGCCTCGGGAGCCCGCACCGCCTCGGCCATCACGGCCCCCGCTCCGATGGATCGATAGTTCCCTCGGGCCCCCCGGCCGAGCACCGTGCGGACAAAGCCATCGAAGACTTTGAGCCGCGCCGCTCGCAGGCCGGCTCCGGCCAAACGCCGAGAGAACCCCTTCTCTCGACGATAGATCTCGTAACCCTGACCGACACTCGCCTGCGCCTCCGAGGGACCGAAGCGAACCGGGTAGACGTCGAGCACGTCGACCGGCTGGTGGGGCCGGAAGAGGTCGAGACTGCGGTCGTACATGAAGGCCAGCAGCTCGGCCGCGCCGCGCTCGAGCACCTCCCCATCAGCCCCGGCGAGGCGTACCTTCCAGGTCTCGCGGGATCCCGGCAGCAGCTCTTCCCGGAAGGTCTCGAGCTCGATGTCGACGCGCCGGTCGTCCCACGGAACGAACAGATTGACGTTTCGGCTGAGGAGCTGATGGTCACGCACCGCCGTCAGGCGCAAACTCAATCCGCCACGGTCCTCGAGGCCGATGGGCAGGGCGAAGCGTGATGCATCGCGTCCGGCCTCGAGCACCCGCCGGACCACCCGCTGGTGCCCCCGGTAGACCTCGAACACCATCTCCTGGCCGGCAAATCCGGAATGGGCGAAAACCTGCAGCGACTCGCCAGCTCGCGGCTTCTCGTGCTCCGTTTCGAGCACCAAGGGCACCGCCAGAGGCGTGCTGCCGGCGCCGGCCACGATCAGCTCCCGCTGGTCCTCGAAAACACCCCCATAGGGATCTTCGGTGCGATAGATCAGGCGGTAGGCACCGGCCGGGAGGGCCGGGAGCGCGATCTCGGCACGGCCATCCTCGCCGTGGTTGGCGCCCCCTTCGCCGACCGTTTCCGCGGCCCGCCAGGAACTCATCTCATCGAGCGAGGGGGAGAAGGGGGTGTGGCGTGGACTGCGCTGGTCGGCAGCGGTGCGGAAGGCGTCCTCAGGGACCTCCACGGGCCGCTCCCCAGGAAGCTGCGGAACCGCCGGCTGGTCCAGCCGATGAAGACTCCATTCGCCGGCGCCGGCCCGCGGCGTGCCGTCGAGATCCTGACGCTGAACGGCGACCGCGAAGGGCTCGTCGGCGACCTGGAAGGCACGATCGAAATCGATGATCCCCTCCACCGCCAGAGCCCCGAGACGGAATCCGCGGCGGGCGTCGCGGGTCTCACCGGACTCGTCCGTGAGGCTGGCAGCGAGCTCGTAGCGGTAGGTGACTCGGGGATCGGAGTCGTCCGCCTGGGGAGTGAAGCGGACCGAGAAGGTGCCGTCGCTCCCGACCTCCGTCACGCCCCCCGCCACCACCTGAGCCGGGGTTTGGGGTCCGCGCAGCCAACCGCGCCAGTCGAGCGGCCAAAGCGGCCTACGGGTCACCGACCAGCGCACCTCGCCCAAGGTGACCGGCAGGCCGAAGTAGTAGCGCCCTCGGCCGGTGAAGGTCACCGGCTGGCGCAGGCGCGGCGCCACCTCCGGATCGTCGAAGGTGACCTCGAAGGTCGGTCGCTTGTACTCCTCGACCTGCACCGACGCTCCCCCCGAAGGAGACGCGCTGAGATACCACGAGCCGAGCAGGCGTCCCGGCGGAATCGTCAGCTCCCCGGAAGCCGATCCGAAGCCATTGGTCGTCACCTCGACGCTGCCGACGCGGTCGCCGTTGGCATCCGTCAAGGTTACCGTCACGGCTCGCCCCGGCAACGTCTGGAAGCGACCCTCGAGCCGCTTTCCCTCGTAGGCCACCACCTTGAACTGCAGCCGCTGACCGGGTCGATAGATGGCCCGATCGGTGGTGACCAGGGTCGCCGGACGGACTTCGTTTTCTTCGCCCCCGTAGTAGACCAGCGCATTGGCATCGAAGGCGACCTCGTCGCCGCGCCGCGCCACCAAGAACTGGTGGTGATCCGCGGATGTCCGGAAGCGCAGCCGGCCCCGGGCGTCGCTGATCTTCTGGCTCACCCGGCGCGGCGTCGAGCGCCAATCGTGGCGGTAGAGATCGACCCGCACTCCCGAGAGGGAGCGACCGTCGTGGCCCGACCGCACTTCGACCTCGAGCTGGCCCTCGACCAGGCGCGACACCAGCACCGGCTCACCGACGGTGAGATAAACCGCCGAGCGCAGGTTGCCCTCCTCGCCGAAGTCCTCCGCCGCCGACGCGACGATCATGTAGACACCCGGCGCCTCGAGCGGTGGCACGATGTCCGCCGCATGGAGACGAAAATCTACCGTCTCCTCGAGCTCTTCGGTCCACGCCACCGCCGGCTCGTCACCGGCGATCATGTCGGCGACTTCCTGGTGCCGCGGCAACAGTCCACTGCGCAGGCTGCGCTTCAGGCGCTGGTCGAGGTCGAAGCGATAGGCGCGAAAGTAGACCGTCTCGAGATTCTGGTACGTCAACCGCAGGGAGCGCTCAGCGAGACCGTCGCTCACCATGCCCGCGAGGCGGAAGGTCGGCGCTTCGATCTCGGCGATGATGGCTCGGCACTCGACGGCGCCGGGGCCGTCCGCATGCAGCTCGGCGCCGCGACGGGCCAGAGCGCGGGCGCGCACCCGCGCCTGGGGATCCTCTTCCTGCAGCACGCGACGCGCCAGCGTCGCCATGCCCATCGACCACCAGGGCCGGTCGTGGCCGAGCTCTTCGAGGGCGCGGCGCAGCTCGGCGGTGATCCGTTCCTGCAATCCGTCCTTGGTGAAGCCGACCCGGCCCAGCAGCTCGACGAGCTGGCGCCGGGCTTCGAAAGCGGCTTCCTGGCGGCCAGCCGTACGATGCCAGCGCTCGAGGTCCGTCAGCACCGCTCCCAGGCGGAGCAGCGGATGGCCCTCGGCGACCTCTCCGGAGCCATCGAGGATGGCTTCGAGATCGAGCAGGTCGAGATCGTTCGACTGCGCCGGAGTCCACAGCGAAGAATTGGCCAGGAACTCCGCCCACAGGTAGCTCAGCGAATCTCGCAAGGTGCCACGGATCGATTCCGGAAAGGACGCTTCATGGAACAAGTCGGGCAAGGAGCCCGTCGATCGCGCACCGAGCTCGTCGCGGCTGGCCCAGGCTCGACCGTAGGCGTCGCCGGCATCGGCGACGAACTGCCCCAGAGTCCAGGCCGAGAAGGGCAGATCCCGCCGACTGCCCTGCCGTTCGCGCTGGCGCACGTCCCAGCCGTAGGCCTGAACGTACTGAGCGATGGCGTGACCGTAGACCAGATCGACCACCCAACCGCCCGCGGCCCCGGCAGGCCGGTCTTCGTCGCGCAGCTCCTCGAGCGCCGCCTCGAAGCCACCGACGGCGATGGTGAGGGAAGCACGGCGAATCAGCAGCAGCGCCCAGGCGTCCTGATCGCCGGTCTGGCGCGCCTGGCCGAGCATCGTCGCGGCAAGCTCCCGCGCCTGCCGAAACTTCTGCTCCGCGATCAAGATCTCGAGCTGTTGCCAAGAGTCGGCGTTCACGGTGGCGTTCTCCGTCGGCGTTGGGGAGTCGTCCGTCGGCGCATCCTCGACGGCGAGGGTCGTCGGAGTGGTGCCGCAACCGAGACCACTCCCCAGAAGAGCTGCGATGAGCAACCAAAGACAAGGGTTGAGAGCATTCCATGCCATAGTGATTAGTTTAGACGCGACCCACAACGGAAACAGAACCACCGGTGATCGTCATCTCCGTTATGATGGAGATCAGGGGACCGACTATGCAGCGACAGACTCTCCAAAGATCGGCCATTCGGACCGCTCTCGAACACGCCGGCCGCCCCTTGAGCCCGCAGGAAATCCTCGAGCTGGCGCAGGACAGCGCGCCGGGCCTCGGCATCGCCACCGTTTACCGCAATCTCAAGAAGCTGCTCGAGAAGGGCTGGTTGCGGGAGGTCGAGCTACCCGGCGCCGCCAGCCGCTATGAGCTGACCGGCAAGGGTCATCATCATCACTTTCACTGCCGCGCCTGCGACCGTGTCTACGAAGTCGAAGACTGCCCCGGTCGGCTGGCCGAACTCGCCCCTCCCGGTTTTCGAACGGAAGACCACGAGCTCATCCTCTACGGAGTCTGTGCCACCTGCGAAGGCGCCACCTGACGGTTTTCGCCGGTTCCCCGGCCATCGAACTTTCCCATCGAACAATTCAGGGTCCGAGAAGCCATGAATCTCGCCAGCTCCACTCCGTCCCGAGTGCTCTTCGTCTGCATGGGCAATATTTGCCGTTCGCCCACCGCCGAGGGCGTTCTGCGCCACCTGATTCGCGACCGCGGCCTCGAAGAGCGGGTCGAGGTCGATTCCGCCGGCACCATCGGCTACCACAGCGGCGAGGCCGCCGACCCACGAATGCGACAGGCCGCGGAGCGCCGTGGCTACCCCCTCGAGAGCCGGGCTCGACAGGTGGCGGCCGAGGATTTCGAGCGCTTCGATTTGATCGTCGCCATGGACCGCGACAATCTCGAAGATCTCCACGAGCTCGAAGTCGAGGGCCGCGCCGAGCTCAAGCTGCTGTCGGATTTCCTGCCCAACGGCTCGCCCAAAGACGTCCCCGATCCCTACTATGGCGGTGATCACGGATTCGAGGAGGTTCTCGACCTGATCGAGAGCGCCAGCCCCGCGCTGCTCGATTACCTCACCGCAGCTTCCTGAGGCGCAGCGAGGCAAAGCCTCGCGGAAACGATGGAAGCCAGCCTTCGCCTCGCCCTCTCCCAGGCCCTCACCGATGCCGGCTCGACCGGTGAGCCGGCCCGTCTCGCGGGCCATCGCCTCGAGCTCGCCGATGGCCGCAGTCTGTTCTTCAAGGGCCTCGAGGGGCCGCCCTACGATCGCTGCGAGAAAGAAGCCGCCGGCCTCGCGGCCCTCGCCGCCGTGGGCGCCATCCGCGGACCGCGGCTGGTCGCTCCGGGGCGATGCGGCGAGCTCACTTTCTTGATCCTCGAACAGATCTCGGCGACCTCTCCCGGCCATGGGTTCTTCGAGACCTTCGGCCGCGCCCTGGCGCAGCATCACCGCCAATCCACCGGCGACCGCTTCGGCTTCGACCACGACAACTACCTCGGCGCCACCCCCCAACCCAACGGCTGGTGCGATGACGGCTGTCAGTTCTTCTGCGACCATCGCCTCGGCTTCCAGCTCGCCTTGGCGCGGCGCCGAGGCCTCGCCGATGGCGAGCTCTCGACCCTCGGGGATCGCTTGCTCGCTCGCCTCGACGACTGGCTGGAATTGCCGGACGAGCCGCCATGCCTGATTCACGGCGACCTGTGGAGCGGCAACTTCCTGGTCGCCGCCGGGAACCAGCCGGTGTGGATCGACCCGGCGGCCCACTGGGCCCATCGCGAGGCGGACCTCGCCATGGCGCGCCTCTTCGGCGGCTTTTCGCCGCGTTTCTTCGCCGCCTACGAAGAAGCTTGGCCCCTGCAGCCGGGCGCCGCCGAGCGCAACGACCTCTTCCAGCTCTACCACCTGCTCAATCACCTCAACCTGTTCGGTGGGAGCTATCGCGAGGGCTGCCTCGCCATCCTTCGCCGGCTGGTCTGACGGGCGATCGTACAAACGACGAGGCCCGACGCCTGAGCGCCGGGCCACCAGAGAACGCGATGGGAACGGGATCGAGTGTTACGACTTCTTGTCGCGCTCGATGATGTTCATCGCCAGCGACATCATCGACCCGACATCGGCGACACTGGCCGGTAGCACCAAGCTGTTGGCCTCCTTCGCCAGCTCGCCGAAGCGGGCGATGTAGTCCTCCGCCACCCTTAGCTGGATGGCTTCGTAGCCGCCCGGCGCCTGAGTCGCCGCCGCCACCTCGACAACGCCCTCGGCGGTCGCCTTGGCCACCGCCAGAATCGCCGCCGCTTCGCCCTGAGCCTCATTGATCTGCTTTTCCTTGGCCGCCTCGGAAGCCTTGATGACCTGCTGCTTGTCACCCTCGGCGACGTTGATGGCGGCATCCCGATCACCCTCGGAGGTCAACACCACGGCGCGCTTCTCGCGCTCGGCGCGCATCTGCTTCTCCATTGCCGCCAGCACGTCGTGGGGCGGCGTGATGTTCTTGATCTCGTAGCGCAGCACCTTGATGCCCCAGGGATCGGAGGCCTTGTCGAGCTCGGTGACCACCTGCACGTTGATGGTGGTGCGCTCTTCGAAGGTGCGATCGAGATCGATCTTGCCGATCTCGCTGCGCAGCGTCGTCTGGGCGAGCTGAGAGATGGCGAACAGGTAATCGGCGACCCCGTAGGAGGCCCGCTTGGGGTCCATCACCTTGAGGTAGAGAACGCCGTCCACCCCCACCTGGACGTTGTCCCGAGTAATGCAGATCTGCTCGGCGATATCCACCGCGCGCTCCTTCAGCGAGTGCTTGTAGCGCACCGCATCGAAGAACGGCAGCAGAATGTGAAAGCCGGCATGAAGGGTTTTCTGGTAGCGCCCCAGGCGCTCGACCACGTAGCTGTTCTGCTGCGGCACGATCACCGCGGTCTTGATGATCACGGTGATCGCCAACAGGGCGAGAACTGCCGACACAATGGCGGTTGTCATCTTGGTACCTCCCTCATCGAATGAAGATCGTCAGCCCCTCGACCTGCTCGATCATGCCGCGCTCACCAACCGCCAAGGTGCGGTCGCCGAGGTTCTTGGCTTTCCATGTCGAGCCGCGGAGCTCAGCTTGTCCGATACCTCCTGGGGCGATGTCCTCGAGAACCAGGGCGGTGCTCCCCACGATGCGATCGACGTCCGCCACACCGCCCTGTCCGGAGGCGTTCATGCGTCGCAGAATCGGTCCCCGCAGGCTGAACAGCGAGACCATCGAAAGGACCGAGAACAGCACCAGTTGCATCCACAGGGGTCCGACGATACCGATCGCTTCCAGCATTCCCACCAGAATCGCCGCGGCACCAAAAAAGACCAGCACCACGGCCCCCGGAACCAGCGCCACTTCGGCTACCAACAGACCCAACCCGATCAGGATCCAAAGCCACCAATCCATGGTCGTCACCTCGATTCCCAAAACCGGTCGACGGGACCGGTGAATGAACATCGCTTTCCAACGGAGTTCAGCGTGCAAGCGCTCGACTTCGACTGGCGGGTCGAGCACTCGCTCATTCTACGACCAGCCAGTGACTCCCATTCCCGGGCTGGTTTAGCCGCCCTCCTCGCCGTCGGCCCTCCGCGAGCGCCGAAAGAGAGCCAACCGAGACCGCGGCGAGCGAAGAAACCGCAGGAGTCGAACGTAGAGAGCGCAGAAGCCGAGTCTCGACACCCCTGCGAGGCCCGGCGAAAGCAACTCGGAGTAGCGATGATCGAATGCCAAGAAAAGACCGACGTCCGTCCTTGCTGTCCCCACTGCAAGACCGACCTGACCACCCTCTGGTTCCAGGAGATGAGGAGCGTGCTGGGAAGGCGATACGCCTACTTCTGTCCCGAGTGCCGAGGGATCGTCGGGGTCTCCCATCGCAAGGGCTTCTGGATGGGCTGAGGCAGGCTCGCCTCGGAACGGCCGAGCCGGCAGATCAGTCGTCGGCGGCTGGCGGCAAGGCCGCGATCAAGTCGGCCGAGGCCTGGTCGAGGCTGCGCTCGCCCCTCAGGTAGGCCGGCCAGGTCCCTTCGACCGCCTCGCGAAACTTCCCCCAGAAGCGGTTCCACATGCCGTGGTGCTCCATGTAGGGGACATAGCCCGGCTCACCGGCGGCGGCGAGCACCTCCTTTACCGCCTCACCGGTGGTGAAGAACTGCACCACATGCCATAGGTCCCGTGGCAGCTCGACATCGGCTTCCTCGGCCGCCTTCTTCAAGGCGACCTGCATCGGATCGGAGCGCTCCATCAGGATATGGGAGGCTTCGTGAACGGTGATTTCGAAGGCGTCACGATCGGCGGTGCGACTGGCGATCAAGACATGGGCCGGGGATACCAGCGTATTGGCTCCGACCGGCGGCGCATGGCCAACCAGGTCGATCCTCACCGGCTCCTCCGGCAAGGGATTCTGATACAGCTCTTCGAGGCGCTCCATGAGCGCCACCTGATGGGCCTGAAGCTGTGGCGAAAGCTTCTCGAGCCAGCGCCGATTCTCGGCGTCTTGCCGCGGCCAGTAGCAAGCTTCGTAAGCTGGCCCAGCGGCCTGACGCAGACCGACGGCGATTGAGACGAAGCGCCGGTCCCCGTCGTCGAAGTCGTCATCATGGCCGATCAGGGCAAAGCGCGGCAGCACCTGCTGCCGCGACATCCAGCTCTTCGGCGAAACCACCTTGGCGTAGTAGTCCACCGCCAGGTTCCAAGCGGTCCGCGCCGAAGGCGCCAATCGGCCAAAGCAGCTCGCCGCGTCGCTGTCGTCCTGAAACAGCTCCCGTCGCTCTCGCTGACGGGAGGCTCCCGCCACCAGCAGAGCGTCGTGGAGATTGGTCTCGAAGTCGCTGTAGAAGGCGAACTGAGGTGTCGTAGCCAACGGCCCCCCAGCCTCACCGGCCAGCGGCAGAGCCATGACGAGTACCACGCCGAAACCAATGATCGACCTCGCGAGTGTCTTCATCGCCTCCCCCTTCCGTTCCCGCATTTCGTAGAGCTCGGGCTCGACCGCTGCCCTCGAGCTACCTGTACGAGTCGCGACGGACGGAGGTCCAAGCGGGGCCGCCTCAGCCCGCCGCCCGCGGCAAGCGGAAGGCCGCCATCTCGACACCGTTGCGCACCAGCAGGAGGTCGTCGACCAGCGCTGGATGGTTCCAAGTCTTGCCGTCGAGGGCGCCGTCGAAGCGTGCCACCTCCTCGAAGCCATCGGGCCGCGCCGAAACCAGGGCGAGGTCGCCCTGCTCGCTCAGCACCAGCAAGAGATCCTGATCCGCCAGCAATAGTAGCTGGCCGTTGCCGTAGCGCCCGCCCTTCCAGTTGCGCTGACCATCGGCCAGGTCGACGCTCGCCAGAATCGGGCCATCGAAACCGTAGGCATGACCGCCGTGGACCACGAAGTCGTTGAAGTAGGGCTTGAAGCGGTTCGTCGACCAGCGCTCCTCCGCTTTCCAGCCGCTGGCGTCGGCGGTGAGGGCGTGGCGGCGCAGGCCACGTCCTTCACCATCGCTGAGCAGGAGATCGCCGTCGGCGGTCAGGCCCGGCTGAACGATGCGCGAGGTGCCCTCCATCTCCACCTCCCAGAGCACTTCGCCATCGTCCGGCCCAAAGGCGGTGGCGCCGAAGCTGCTCATCAGAACCACCTGGGCTCCCTCCGACCGCTCCAGCAGGTGCGGCGAGCTGTAGCCGTAGCGACCCGCGGGACCACGCCAGCGCAGCTCGCCGGACTCCCGCTCGTAGGCCCCGAGCTCGCCCGCCAGGGCGACGAAAACCAGCTCATCGGTGACCAGAGGCGAGCCGGCGAATCCCCAACCGGGTGCCTTGCGGTCGAGGTCGCCGGCCGCGTCCCGCGACCACAGGAGGTCCCCACTGGTGGCGTCGAGGGCGTTGAGCAACCCGGTGCCACCGAGGCTGTAGACGCGGCCCCCATAGAGCGTCGGCGTCGCCCGCGGGCCGGCCCCGGCATGGGAATCCCAGAAGCGCACCGCGTCGCGATGTTTCCACAGCGGCTCCCCGGTGCGCCGGTGATAGCAGGAGACGAGCTCTTCCTCACCGCGCTGCTCCTGGGTGAAGATCCGCTCGCCCTGCACCGCGAAGGAAGACACCGCGGGACCGATGTTCTGGCGCCAGACTTCCATCGGCGGCGTCCGATTCCAATCGGTCGCAATCGCCAGTCCGGTCACGACACTGTCGCGCCCGGCGCCCCGGAATCCGGGCCATTCGGCAACGCTACCCGACGCCAGGACGGAAGCGGAGGCGCGCAGCGGTGCCTCGTCCTGCGCCAGCAACCGCTCCTCGGCCGTCTCGGTCCAGCGCCAGGCGAAGTCCTGCTGGGCGGCGCCGGTCATGCCGTTGGTCCGCACCAGCAGCCACCCGAAGCAAGTGACCAGTAGGGCGACCGCCAGCACGCCCCATCGGCGGGCGCGCGGCCAGCGCTCGGCGGCGATCGCCCACAGCACCAACACCAGGCAGACCGACGGTATGGCGTAGATCGGGAACATCAGGCCCATCATGGTGCTGGCGATGGATTCGTGCAGGAACTGCTGGGTGATCCCGAAGGCCAAAACCAGCGAGGCCAGGCCACCCCAGCGTTCCCAGCGCGAGGCACGACTGAAGAACAGCCACCAGACGACGACCGCCAGGCCGAGGGCCAGGCTGCCGAGAACGGCGAAGGGCATGGCCTCCGGGATCAGCCGCGGCACGACGTAGCGCGCCACCCACTGCACTGCCACCAAGAGGACTCCGGGCCACAACCGCAGGGGCGGAAGCTCTCTGTTCTGGGATATCGACATGACAAATCCTCGTCTTGAAAGTTGAATCGAACGGCGCTGGTCCCTACGCCGACGGTACCCCGGGTGTTTCGCCGCCGGCCAAGAATAGCAACCCAAAGGTTGCATTCCGTCGTCAGCCGTGGAACGATATGAGCAACCCAAAGGTTGCATAACCTAAACGGAGATCATCCCCATGCAAGACAAGATCGAAAAAAGCGTCGACCTGAAGGCCCCCGTCCCCCGCGTCTGGCGGGCGCTGACCGACCACCGCGAGTTCGGAGCCTGGTTCCGGGTCGACCTGGAGAATCCTTTCACCATCGGCGAGGTCACCGCGGGTCGGGTCACCCACCCGGAGTGCGACCATCTGCAATGGGCAGCGCTGGTGCGCGCCATCGAGCCAGAGCGCTACTTCGCCTTCTCATGGTGTCCCCTGGCGCAAGATGCCGACTTCGACAAAGGCCCGACGACCCTGGTCGAGTTCACCTTGACGGCGACGCAAGAGGGCACCCGCCTCGAGATCTGCGAGTCGGGCTTCGGCGCCTTGCCCGCCGGACCGCGCAACGAGGCCCTGCGCTCGAACACCCGCGGTTGGAACGAGCAGGTTCACAACATCGCCGCCCATGTCGCGGCTTGAGCTCGTGCCGACGACGACCTCTGCCGCCGCCGCGCCGGTTCCGACCTTCGCCGCCCTCGGCGACTTCACGCGCCTCGAGCTGATCGCGCGGCTGGGCGATGGCTCGAGTCACTCGATCGCCCAGCTCACCGACGGCCTCGACCTCACCCGCCAGGGCGTCACCAAGCACCTGCGGGTGCTCGAGAGGGCCGGCCTGGTGAAGAGCGAGCGCATCGGCCGCGAAAGTCGCTACACCTTCCTACCGGAGCCGATCGACGAAGCCCGCGCCTACCTCGACCGCGTCTCCCGCCAGTGGGATGAGGCCTTGGGACGTCTCCGAGCCTTCGTGGAGGACTCTTGAGTCACCAGCGCGGCCGCGACATGTGGCGATTGCCGCGCAGCGCAAAACGCAGCGGCCAGTCGACGGCCTCGCCGGCGTAGTCGATGCCGACCCGCGGGCCGCGGGCGATCTCTTCGTCACCCACCGGCTCGCCGGCGGTCAGCAGGAGCTCACCGCGGTAAAGAGCGACGCCATCGTGGCGGCGGTCGATGTCGAGGGCCTGGCAGAGCTTGCCGGGACCGCCCAGCAAGTCACCCGGTCGAGGCGGTCGCGACAGGCCGCGCCGCGCCGTCATCTCGCTCTCCCCGCTCACCGGCTCGGCGGCGCGGATCAGGACGGCGCAGCCGTTGTCGGCCCCTTCGGTGACGGCGTTGAGGCAGAAGTACATGCCGTAGATGAAGTAGACATAGGCGTAGCCACCGCGCCGATAGAGGCTTGCGGTGCGGGCCGTGCGACGCTCGTTCCAGGCGTGGCTGGCGCGATCCGGCGTGCCGAGGTAGGCCTCCGTCTCGACCAGCCGAGCGACCAGCCGGCGGCTCCCCTGGCGGCGCACCAGGTAGCGCCCCAGGAGATCTCTCGCGACGTCCGCCGTCGAGCGGCGGTAGAAGTCCACCGGCAGCGGCTCGAACCGGCGCCGATCGATCCTGGCGGCGGTCGCCGGCGATGGCCGGACGGCGGGTTGCGAAGGTCTCGAGGAAGGGGACATGGCAACGCCCCGGAGAGGGCACCTCGGGTCGTTATACTGGCGAGCCGTGAGCCTACCACCGCTCTTCGCCGAGCTACCGGAGCCCTTCCGCGCCGCCTTCTCCGAGGCGGCGCCGTGGGCTCTCCTGGGAAAGCCCCTGGACGACCTCCTCGGCGCCCTACCCAGCGAACGCCTGGAGTGTCGACCGGCCCCGGGGGCTCATCTCTACGGCGATCGTCTGGTCATCGGCCAGGGCACCCGCATCCTCTCCGGCGCGGTGATCGAAGGTCCGGTGTTCATCGGCCGCCAGGTCCTGATCCGACCCGGCGCCTACATCCGGGGCGGCTGCTGGATCGGCGATGGCGCCATCGTCGGCGCCAACAGCGAGGTCAAGCGCGGCATTTTTCTGCCGGGCGCCAAGGCACCACACCTCAACTACGTCGGCGACTCGATCCTGGGGTCGGGGGTCAATCTGGGCGCCGGCACGGTGCTATCGAACTTTCGCCACGATGGCCTGGAGATCGCCATTCCCGACCAAGACCGCCGCATCGTCAGCGCAAGACGCAAGCTCGGGGCGGTGCTCGGAGACGGCGTGCTGACCGGCTGCAATTGCGTTCTGCATCCCGGCACCGTGGTGGGCCGAGGTACCCAACTCTATCCCGGGGTCCAGCTACGCTCAGGGGTCTATCCGGCCGACCATCGCATCAAGCTTCGGCAGCAACTGGAGATGGTGGCAGCCGAAGATCCGTCAGCTCGCTGACAGCGGCGGCCGCCGCACCACCACCACGGTGCGGTCGTCATTGACCGGCCGCCGGCCGCTGAACTGCTTGACCTCGCGCAGCACCGCCTCGGCGATCTCTTGGGCCGAAGACTGGCGCAATGAGCGGCAGAGCTCGACCAGCCGATCGCTGCCGAACTCTTCGTCCTCGCCGTCGTCGACGCAGTCGCCATCGGCACACACCGTCTCGGTGATGCCGTCGGTGAAGAAGACCAGCAGATCTCCCGGCTCGAGCACCACGAAGCCGCGCTCGTAGCGGGTCTCGGGGAGCGGCCCCAGGACCGGCCCGCCTTCACTCAGAAAGCGCACCGCTCCGGACGCCGCGAGATGGAACGGCCGCGGATGACCGGCATTGACATAGATGAAGGTCCCGCCGAGCTCGAGCTCACCGTAGAACATCGAGACGAACCGGCTGGTCAGGGTGCTCTGATGGATGATGCCGTTGAGGCGCTCGACGGTGCGCACGATCTTGTAGTCGCGCGCCAACCCCATGCGCAGCCCCATGTAGATGTCCCGCACCTGCAGCGCCGCCGGAAGACCGTGGCCCGAGACATCGGCGATGGCGAGGCCGAGGATCTTGTTCGAGATCGGGATGTAGTCGAAATAGTCGCCGCCAACCGTCTCGAGGGGCTCCGAAAGGCCACAGATATCGAACTCGCCATAGCTCGGCGAGCGTTTGGGGAGGATCGAGCGCTGGATCTTGCTCGCCTCGAGAAGAATGCCGGCCATGCGCTCCTGGCGCAGCTTCTGATTGATGGCGTGACGCAGGATGCCGAGGGAGAACAGGATGTCCCCATGGTCGGCACCGGGCTCGATGTCGAAGGCCAGGACGTACTCGCCGTCGCCGACCTCGAGGGCGACGAACTCTCCGGCTCCGAGACGCCCCTCGAGGGCCGGATCGATGCTTGGGTCCTGCGGCTTCATCGCCACCGTGTGCTCACTCAAGACCTTCGCCAGCGGAGCATAGGAGAGCGGCACCTCGACCGTCTCCACCACCTTCGGCGCATCCCCGAAGGTCGAGTCGAGGACGTAGCGATCGCCGTCGCGGCGGTAGAGGCGGCCGCCGCGCAACCCGAGCTCGGCGTGGAAACCGTGCAGCACCTTGTCGGTCAGGGTATGCACCGTGGCGCAGCTGTCGTCGAGGCGGTCGATGGCGCCGGCCACCTGCTCGACCTTTTTCATCAAGCGCCGATAGTCGACTCGGGTCGCATCGAGGGAGCTCATCGCTTCACCTCCTAGCCGGCATCCACCAGGGCGCGCACGATGCGGTCCTGGATCCGCCGACCGTCGACGCTGCCGCGCACCCCGTTGCACAAAACGGAGAAGGCGTAGATCTTGCCGGAACGCGCTTTGACGTAGCCGGACAGGGTGGAAACGCCGGAGAGGGTTCCGGTCTTGGCGAAGACGTTGCCGCGGTAGGGCTCATCGGCCAGGCGCTCATTCCAGCTCAGCTCCTCTTCGCCACTGAAGGGCAGCGAGCGCAAGAACTCCCGCCCCCAGCGATGGAAATACATCGAGCGCAGCAGGGTGGTGAGCTGGCGGGGGGTGAAGCGGTTGCGCCGCGACATGCCCGAGCCATCGGCCATCGAGTAGTCACCGGACACCCCCATCTCGGCGAGAAACTCCCGCGCCACCCGGATGCCGGCGGACCAGGAGCCGCGGCCACAGCCCACCGCCCCCAGGGTCTTGAGAATGCTCTCGGCGTAGAAGTTCTGGCTTCGCTTGTTGGTGACGTGAACGCTGGTCAGCAAGTCGCTGCGATAGACCGCCAGCCCCTCCCACAGGAGACCCGGCAGGTGGGCCACCGGGTGAAGCTCACCGGCGACGGCGATGCCCTCCTCGGCGAGGGCGTCGCGCAGCGCGGAGCCGAAGTACTCCACCGGATCGGCGACCGAAATCCAGGTATCGAGGCGACCGGCGCCGGGCGCCAAGGTGCCCTGCACGGTCAGCTCGTCACCGCCGGCGCGACGCCGCACGCGGGCCTGGTGACGGGAACGTTTGGCCGAGGTTCGCGCTCGGTTCTCGACGTCGAAGAGATCGAGGTCGGGAACCAGATCGACCTTCGCCGGCGCCCCGACTCGACGCGACGGCGTGACCTTCACCAAGACGCAGTTGTCGCTGAAGGACAGGGCCGAGACCGGCGCCTGGTACCACTTGTCACGTCCCCGGTCGGGCCAGTCCGGATGCACCTCGGGGCCGACGAACAAGCCATGGTCGAGGAAAATGTCGCCACTCACCCGGCGCACTCCGCGCTCCCGCAGAGCCGCAGCCCAGCTCCGGAAGACGGCGTAGGAATCACCCCCGAAGTGGCGCCCGGAGATATTGGGGTCGCCGCCGCCGATCACCGCCAAATCACCTTCGAGGGCGCCTTCACGGACCGCGCCGCGCATCAGGAAGCGGGTCTCGAAGAGGTAGCCCGGCCCCAACCGGTCGAGGGCCGCAGCGGTGGTCACCAGCTTGGTATTCGAGGCCACGATATGGAGATCGTCGGCGCGGTAGTCGTAGACCGTCCGGCCGCTCTCGAGATCCACCACGTGAACGCCAAGCTGGGGACTGAGCTGGCGTCCGGAACGCACCGCCCGCTCGAGGGAAGCGGAATCGAGAGCAGCCACCGGCAAGGCCAGTGCCGCCAGCAGCACGAGCAGCCCCAGTCGAGCCTTGGGGCGCAGGTCGCGGATCTGTCGCATTGCCCAAATCATCGTCGAAACCTCAACGCAGGTAAGGGTATCCCGCCGCCGACCGCCAGGGAAGCCTCGATATACTCGAATTTGCGTTGCGCAGCGCCGATGGCGGCGGGCGCAGTGCCAACCACTTCCGAACCGACCACTGCCAACTCCTGTGCGTGTTCTCGAGCTCTATTGCGGCATCGGCGGCGCCGCCGTCGCCCTGGGACGGCAGGGCCAGATCGTGGCGGCCGTCGACCTCAGCCGCCCGGCCCTCGCCGTCTACCAGCACAACTTCCCCCGCCACCGGACGCTCGCCCGCAATCTCGAGACCCTCGGATCCCGCGATCTGCGTCGCTGGCGCGCCGATCTGTGGTGGCTTTCGCCCCCCTGCCAGCCCTTCACCCGGCGCGGCCGAGGCCGCGACGTCGACGACCCTCGCTGTCAGTCTCTGCTGCACCTGATCGGGCTCATCGAGCGCGAGCTGCCACCCGCCATCGGTCTCGAAAACGTCACTCCGTTCGCCGAATCTCGGGCCTGCCAGCGGCTCCTCGCCGCCCTCGAACGGGCGGGCTACGAAGTCTTCCAAACCACCCTCTGCCCCAGCCGCCTGGGGGTTCCCAATCGGCGCCCCCGGTTCTACTTGGTGGCGGCTCGCGGCCAGGACTTGAATCCTCCTCGGCTCATCCCGACGCCGTCGGTTCTCGCCGATCACCTGCAGTCCAACGGCGACTCCGCCGAGCTCGCCGTCGCCGAGAGCCTGCTGCGGGACTACTCCGGGGCCCTCGACATCGTCGACCAGGAGGATCCCTCGGCCATCACCGCCTGCTTCACCGCCGCCTACGGTCGATCCCCGGTACGCTCGGGCTCGTACCTGCGGCGGAGAGAGCGGGTTCGACGCTTCTCCCCGCGCGAGATCCTCAGCCTGCTGGGGTTTCCACCGGATTACGTCCTGCCCGAGGAGCTCGCCATCCGCAAAGCCTGGAAACTGGTCGGGAACAGCCTTTCGATCGCGCCGGTCCGGGCGATTCTCGGCGGCCTCGAAGGCCTCGACCTCGACGCCCCCTCGCGACCTCACCGCCTCGCGGACCACCGCCACGGAGACTAGAGACCATGCGCCTCGCCCTCGCCCAACTCGCCGCCAGCCCCGACCGTGCCGCCAACCTCCGCAAGGCTCTCGCCACCATGGAGGAGGCCAAGGCCGGCGGCGCCGACCTGATCGTGTTCCCGGAGCTGGTTCTCGACCGCTTCTTTCCGCAATGTCGTGGCGACGCCGGCGCGCGGCAGCTCGCCGAGCCGATTCCCGGGCCCTCGACGGAGCAGATCGCTCGGCGCGCCGGCGAGCTCTCGCTGGTGACGGTCTTCAACCTCTACGAAGTGGACTCGGCGGGCCGCACCTTCGACAGCTCGCCGGTCTTCGACGCCGACGGCCGCCACCTGGGCACCACGCGAATGGCCCACATCACCGACTACGAGGGCTTCCACGAGCAGGACTACTACCACCCCGGCGATGGCGATGCGCCGGTCTACGAAACGCGCGCCGGGCGCATCGGCGTGGCGATCTGCTACGACCGCCACTATCCCGAGTACATGCGCGCCCTCGCCCTGGCGGGGGCCGAGCTGGTGGTCATTCCCCAGGCCGGTGCCGCCGGCGAGTGGCCGGAAGGGCTGTTCGAGGCCGAGGTCCGCACGGCGGCCTTTCAGAATGGCTACTTCGCCGCCCTCGCCAACCGCGTCGGGGCCGAAGACCGGCTGACCTTCGCCGGCGAGTCCTTCGCCGTCGACGCGACGGGCCAGGTTCTCGCCCGCGGCAAGGCCGGCGCGGAGGACCTCTTGATGGTCGATTGCGAGCTCTCCCAGTGTGCCGAGTCGCCCGGGCGTCGTCTCTTCCTGCGCGACCGGCGACCGGAGCTCTACCGCCGCTGGCTCGCCTGAGGTCGGTCGAACCGCGAATTTTCTGCCTCTCGGCCCTCACGGGTTGGGTACCGGCACCGCCTTCCGGTATAGTTTCAGTGTGTTCCGGTCGAACGTCCCTAAGAAAGTTCCCCGGAAGGCAATTGCTGTTTTGCTTTCGCAAGGAGCGCTGTGCGGACGCCGTAGTCCGGCGGGCTCTGCGGGAAAGCTTGTTATTTTTTCGCCGTTGCGTGGGGAGACTTGACCCTTTTGGCTGCACAACACCCTCTTGCCGAGCTCGCTCGGCTCGCTGCCGGAGAAGCTAGCCGTGACGACCGCCGGCTCGCCATTCGACACCTGATCAACGGCTGCACGGCCTGCTCTCAGCGCCTGCAAGAGTTGCTTCAGCCGCCCTGCGAAGACAACCTCCAGTCGATGGAGGACGTGGTGGCCAAAGCAATCGGCCAGAGTCGCCACCTGGTGACCCATTGGCGTCAGCAGAAGGACGAGGCCGCCGACTTCGTCGCCCAGCTCCTCGCCCTGCCTTCGGCCCATCAAGAGCTCAAGATTTCGAATCTGCGACGCGCCCATCAGCGAGCCGTCTGCGATCTTCTTCTCAGCCACAGCCGCGAGCGGCGCCACGACGATCCCCACGAAGCACTGCGTCTGGCCAAGCTCGCCACGCTGGTCGCCGAGCGCCTCGACCCGGCCACCTGCGGCGAGACGCGAGCGCGCGCCTGGGCCGACCTGGGCAATCTCTGGCGCATCTGCGGCGACCACGTCGAGGCCCGCCGTGCCCTCGGCAAGGCCCGCCGGATCTTCGACCGCGAAGGCAGCGATCCCTTGACCGGCGCCGAGATCGACTCCCTGGTGGCCTCCTTCGAGCGTTGCGAAGACCGCCCCGAGCGCGCCATCGAGCTGCTCGAGCGAGCGGTGCGGGTGCAGGCCCGCTTCGCCAACCTCGAAGGCACTGCACGGGCGCTGCTCCAGCTCGCCGCCCTGTACTCGGAGCAGGGAGATATCGACCGCGCCTTCCGTTCGAGCGTCGCCGCCCTCGATCTCAGCGAAGACCTCGGCGATCGACGGCTCAAGTTCATCGCCCTCGAAGGCTTGATCTACTACACCGCTCAGATGGGCAGGACCCAGGAAGCCCTGAGCCTCGCTCAGCGCGCCCTGCCGGTGTACCGCCTCGGCGCGCCGGCCCTCGATCACCTGCGCATGATCTGGACCGTGGCGCGCTTCCAGGTCGAGGTCGAAGACCACCGCGCGGCGGCCACTACCCTGCAGGATCTCAAGCAGGAGTTCCTCGCCGCCGACCTGCCCTACGAGGTCGCCCTCGTCGGGCTCGATCTGGCGGTCTGCTGGGCCGCCCTCGGTGATCGTTCCCAACTCCGCCGGGAAGCCGCCGAAACCACCCAGCTCCTGACCCAGCTCGGCGTCGAGCGCGAAAGCCTGGCGGCCGCCAAGCTGTGGTCCCAGGCCGAGCTGCAAGAGGTCACCGCGAGCACGGCCCTGCTGGCGACGGCTCTCGAGAAGGCACGCCAGATCGACGGCAGATCGCCGTAGCGATCACCAGGGCCCAGCTCCTCAACCACCGGAGAACCTGACCGCGCCGAGCTCGAGGCGCCCAGCAAGGACGCCTCGAGTCGCCGACGGTGACCTACTTGCGACGCTGACGGCCGTTGGGGTCGACCCGCGGACCGTGGTCATCGGCCAGAGACTGGCCGTTGGGATCGATCCGAGGTCCATGCTCACTTGCCGCCGAGAGACCATTGGGATCGACTCGCGGACCGTGATCTCCGATCAGAAAGCGGCCATTCGGATCGATGCGGGGACCGTGCTCGCTGGTCGCCGAGAGACCGTTGGGATCGACCCGAGGCCCGTGACCATCGAACCGGTAAATGCCATTGGGATCCACCCGCGGGCCATGCTCACTATGCGCCGCGACCCCATTGGGATCGATGCGCGGACCGTGATCTCCGGCCAGGTGCTCGCCGTTGGGATCGATGCGCGGACCGTGCTCGATGGCCGCTGAGCGGCCATTGGGGTCGATGCGCGGGCCGTGCTCGCTGCGCTCCTCGAACACCTTCCCGGCCGCCGGGCGATCGAAGCGCGCGAACAAGTCCGCGAGCCAGGCACCGATGGACTGCGAGAAGCTGCTCGGCGAGCTGGCGAAACAGGGCGTGACGACGGTCAAAGTCAGAAGGGCAGCGAGGCTTCCATGGGCGATTCTCTTCATCTCATCCTCCAATCAAGGTCGACCCCGACGGCACCCCCTCGGTGCCGCGGTCCGAACCGTGGTTCAAAACTCGAAAAGTACAGCGGATCTCAGTGATTCGCTGATTGCGAAAAATCTGCTCGAAGGATTTGGAGATGGGGGTCGGGCGAAGGGCCCGCACCGTAGCGGAAGGGGCTCCGGTGGAAGAGGACGGCAGGCCGCGGGATCACCCCCTCCGCAGGGGTGTCCCGGAGCTCACCGCCCGAGGCTCACTTCTCAGGCTCGATGGCGACGATCAGGACCAATCGCAACAACCGGCGGCAACCCCTTCGCCTCACTCTCCAGGGTCACCGAGAAGCACTCGAAGGCTACAGCTATGGGCTTCGCCGCCCGGCAACCAATCCGCCGAGAGGGTTCGCATTGGGCAAAGGCTCCCGACACTTTCGGGAGCCGTGCCGCCGCAGCACGGCCGTGGCCGTACGCGACGGCCAGTGCCGGCGGGTGGTAGCTCAGAAGGCAACGGTGTCCCCTCGGCTGACCAGCTGGCCGGCCCGGCTTTCGTACAGGCGCACCTCCCCGGTCAGGGTGTCGCGGACTCGCAGGTTGAAGTCGAGACCCGAAAGGGAGCCATAGAAGAACCAAAAGTGTCCATTGACGGGGCGTCCATCGAGCAGCTTGACCATCAGCTCCAGGTTGCTGTCGTCGAATACCCAGAAGGTGCCGGCTTGGTCCGTCAAGGGGCTCGCCGAAGCGCGCCGCAATCCCTCACCCGGCAGGTCGAACTCCGCCGTCACCTCGAAACGCCCCCCCAGCAGGGAGAGCTCCGGCCTCGGCCCCGGCCCGGCCTCGGCCGGCGCCGGAGGCGGAAAAGTGCCGCTGGCACGGAACGCCGCCGCATCGCCCCTGCCCTGCAGGCGGCCCCGAGGATTGTCGTAGCGACGGACCTCTCCGGTCTCGAGGTCGGTCACCACCAGGCTGAAGGCGACGTCCGTCAGAGAGCCGAAGAAGACCCAGAACCGCTGATTCGCCTCGGCGCCATCGAGCACCTTGACCATCAGCTCCGGATTGGCGGCATCGAAGAACCAAAAGGCACCGGTGTTGTGAGTCATCGCCATGGCTCGGCCTGAGCCGCTCCGACCCGCGTGATCGCGCCACACCACCTCGGCGCGAAAGCGCCCTCCGGCCAGGCACAGGTGCCGAGCCGACGGCAGGCAGCCGGTCGGACGTCGCATCAGAACCGAGAGATGAGGCACGAAGTCATCGCTCAATCCCACCAGGGCCGCGGAGCTGACCACCAGATCGAGGGCTCCATCGCCATCGAGCTCGGTGACCGCGAGGGAAGCCGGCGTGGCGCCGGGAAACTCGGCGAGACCGCTGATCACCTCCCGTGAGCGAATCCCTCCCTGGCCGTCACCGTAGGCGATGGTCAGGCGAGCCCCGGGACGGCCCCGGCCGAAGAAGGGCCCGGCGCTCGCCAGATCGGCATCGCCATCGCCATCGAAATCGGCGCTCACCAGGGCGTCCTGCAGGCTCTCCGGGACCCAGTAGCGAGACACCGGCTGGAAGTCCCCTTGGCCGTCGCCGCGCATCAGCTCGATCCAGCTACGGGTGTAGTTGGGACTACCGTCGACCGGTGACAGGTTGACCACCGCCAGATCGCCGGCACCATCGCCATCGAAATCCGCCGCCGCCAAGCCCTGGCCAAGGCTGAAGCTGTAGTCCTCGAAGGAGACTTCGCGCGGCGCGAAACCGCCGTCCCCATCGCCCACCAGCAGCCACAGCGCCGGCGGCCGGTCGAGGGTGGGACTGCTGCGCGCCACGAAGGCGGCATCGAGAGCCGCGTCGCCGGCGAAGGCCCCGAAGACCAACCGCCGGTGGCGCTGCGGCTGGAGGGTCCAGCCGAAGGGCAAGGGGGAGGTCACCACCGACACACTGCCGCGGCCGTCGCCAAGCAACGAGTAGGCGGTGGCATCGACCGCCCGGCCGAACTCGTCGAGGCGCTGCACCAGGAAGAGCAAATCGTCGCGGGGGTCGTCGTCGAAGCGGCCGGCGGCGAGGGAAACCAGGTTCTCGCCGGCTCCGAGAGGCGCCTGGAAGAGTACCCGCGGGGCCGAGAAACCGCCTTGGCCATCGCCCAGATACCCGAGCACCTGGGTCAGGCCATCGCTGGCCACGGCGAGATCCGGAAACGGATCCTCCTCGGGATTGAGTTGCAAACGCTCGACCTGCGAGATCCCCGGCACCTGGTCGAGCCGGCGCGGTGCTGCGAAGAGACCGCTGCCGAGGCCGCGATAGAAGACCAGGTCGTTGCCCGGCTCTCCCCCGAGGGCGCCGCTGCGCGCTCCGACCAGGTCGCGGCGGCTGTCGCCGTCGAAATCCTCGATCACCAGATCGAGGGGACCGATCTGCCCCGGCAACGGCTGATTGAGCACTTCGAAGGACTGCGCTTCGAGATAGATGTCGAGGCCGCTTCGCAGCTCGCCGGCGGAAAGGACGAAGGACGCCGCGAGGTCCGAAGCTTCGCGGTGACCTTCCTGCTCACCGCTCCAGTACTCCGCCGGACCCGGCAGCACGCGCGGCGGCGAGAAGGGCCCGACCCGACTCCCCCGCGTGTGGAAGGCATCGATCTCCTCGACCCGCAACCGGTACTCGGTGGCCGGACGCAGGCCGCAGAGGCGGTAGCCGCCTCCGCGGGTCACGCCGGACAGGGCATCGCTGCCATCGCCAACGGCTCGAGCGACGACGTTGATACCGGCCACGGAGCTGCCATCGAGGTCGACGACCCGGCCAGCCACACAGGCCTGGGTGGCCTCGAAGGCGGGGCTGGGATAGAGCCGGGCCAGGGTCACCTGGTCGTCCCGTTCGAGGGTCCGTTGATCACCGTTCGACTGGATGAAAGGGAACATCGTCTCGACCGGCGTGGTCAGCCCTGGAAGATCGGATTCAGGGGCGAAGCCGAGGCCGTGGATCTGGGTGTGGCCGAGGCCGGCGAAGTGGCCGATCTCGTGCACGATCGCGGCCTCGAAGGCGGGAAAGGGAATCTCGAAATTGCCCTCCGCCGGCGCATGGACGCCATCGATGAAGCGACCATTCAGAAACACCGTCGCCTCGACGATCTGGGAGCCCTCGGCGATCTCCGCCGAGGGCGGTACGGCGCCGCTGCCATCGTCGACGAAGGTGGTCGCCACGAATCCGACGATGCCGGTCCCCTGGCCGAACAGGGTGTCGAAGATCTGGCCATCGGCATCGAAAGCGACGACATTCTGCCCGCGCGGCGCACTCTGACCGCCGGCGGCGCCGAGGAAGAGCCCGAAGTTGCTCTCGTCGACATCCTGGTCGAGGGTACCTCGGTGCTCGAACCGAAAGGACGAGTCGGCGACCGCCTGCCAGGGCTCCATCAAGCGGGCGATCAGAAGCCGGGCCTCGGCCGCGGAAAGCACCCCGAGGCCGCTGCGGTCGGTGAAATAGGAGACCGGTTGCTCACCGGGCCAAAGCACCGGCTCACCGTCCCGATCGGTCCAGGTCGCCTCCCCGGCCCACGCTGCCGAAGCGAGAATCCAAGCCCCAGCGGCAATCCAGCACAGCCTCTTCACGGCGCCATCTCTCGCCGCACCGCAGCGCGCAGCGCGTCATAGGAAAAGGACTCGGTCGGCGGCAGCCGCAGGCCATGGCCGGTGGCCAGAGGTTGGACGCGGTCGCCGACCAGCCGGAAGGCCCCTTCCGCGGCGCCGGCCGGCGAAGTCAAGCCGACACGACTCGCCGGCAGCAGGAACAAGAGGTAGTCGGTGCCCACCCGGTAGGTCGGCAAGCCGACCTCGAAGCCGAGGTCACCGGGCCCGCCCTCGGGACGCCCGACTTGGCGAAACTCGACCCGACGGCTCGCCGTCCCCTTGAGGTGGTCGTGGACCTCAAAGACATAGGTGGTGGCGGCCAATCGCGCCCCGCCGACCTCGACGGTCGCTTCCCGAACAGCCACACAAGTGCCCTGGAAGACCTGCTCGGCGCTATGGGTCAGGGTCGACAGCTCGGACGGCAGATCGAGCCCTTGGAGGGTTCCCGGAAACATCAGGCCAAAGGCGAGAATCCACCCCAGGCGCGGGATTCTGGTCGAGAGATGTCGTTTCTTCACCATCGTGCCTTGGTTCGACCGCCCCCGCCCGTCGGTTTTACCCGACGTTGAGAGGCCCTCGATTGTACTAGGAGGCCGCGATCATCCCAGCCAGCGGCCGAGACGATCACCGACGATCACCGCCAGCAGTCCTCCGCCGGTCTGCAGCAGGAGATTGCTCAGCCCCGGAGCCAGGGAGCCGGCGCGCATCAGGGCAAGGGTCTCGAGGGCGAAGGTCGAGAAGGTGGTGAAGCTACCGAGAAAGCCGATCAGGGCGAACAGACGGGCGGAATCGGAGAAGTCGCCGCGCAGGCTCGACCAGCCCACCAGGCCACCGATCGCCAAGCAGCCGAGGAGATTGACCACCGTCGTCCCCCAAGGGAAGCCGGAGACGACGGAGCGCTGCACCCAGCCGGTGAGAAAGAAACGACAAAGCGCTCCCAGGCTGCCTCCCAGGGCGATCCACAGAATCTCTCTCACGGCCTGACTCCCTCCATCGACGAAACCCTCGACCTCTGATCACGTCATTATAGGCAGCCTCCGCAGCCCCGCCTTGACGCATCAACTACCCAGGTAGTACTATTTCGGTAGTCAAGGACGCCACGAGGAGACTTCAACCATGACCAAGACCTTTCGCCTCGGGGACCTCCAGCTCGCCATCATGCGAGTCCTGTGGGGCCGCCGGGAAGCCACCGTCTCTGATGTTCACCGCGCCCTCGCCGAGGAGCGAGGGCTGGCCCCGACCACCATCGCCACCATGCTGACCAAGATGGAAACCAAGGGCGTGGTGGATCACCGAACCGAAGGCCGGCGCTTCGTCTACCGCCCGCTGGTGAGCGAGCGCGAGATCCGCCGGGCGATGCTCGGAGACCTCACGGAGCGTCTCTTCGCCGGCGATGTCACCGCCGTCGTCAGCCACTTGCTGGCCGAGAACGAAGTCGATCCGCGAGAGCTCTCGGAGCTACGCCGCATGATCGAAGACTACGAGAACGAGGAGTCGTCATGACCGGGAGCGAGCTCTTTCTTTACGACCTGGTGAGCGCTCCGCTGGCCCGCGCCCTCGCCGGCTGGCTGCTGACCTACGCCCTGCACAGCACTGTTCTGCTGGCCGCCGCCTGGGGTGCATCGCGAGCCCTGCGCGGCCGGCGGCTCGCTCTCGAAGAAGGGCTTTGGCGACTCGCCGTGGTCGGTGCCCTGGTGACCGCGACCCTCCAGACCACCAGCGCCATCAAACCGATCGCCGGCGAGCTCGCCCTGCGATCCCCGGCGTCCCCGGAGCGATCTGCCAGTCTGATCGCAGGACAGGACCGCCCTTTGGAAAAAGCCCTGCCGCTCCTCAGCCAAGCCCCGTCCCGGTCGACCGAGGAAGCGACCGCGACTGCGACCCCGCCGGCGACTCCGCCGGCCCTAGCGATGGCGGCTCGCGAAAGCGCCAGCCACGAGAGCGCCGGCCAAGGGAGCACGTCAACCCTCCATTGGAGTGTTCCGGTGGTCTGGCTGTGGGCCTGTGGAGCGCTGCTCTGCAGCCTGCCTTTAGGGCTCGCCCTGATCAGCCTTTCGCGGCGCTTGCGCTTCCGCCACGCTCTCTCCCGGGGACCGGCGGCGGAAACCCTGGCGCGCCTTTCCCGCCGCCGCCAGACACCGCGACGAACTCGCTTGACCGCGACCGAAAGCCTGAGCGTGCCCATCGCCCTCGGCCTGGGCCGACCGGAGATCTGCCTGCCGGCTCGCGCCACCAGCCTGGCGGCGCCACAGCAGGAGTCCCTGGTGGCTCACGAGATGGCCCACCTGGTGCGTCGCGATCCCTGGTGGCTGCTCGCTTTGCGGCTCCTCGAAGCGCTGTTCTTCTTTCAGCCCTTGCTGCGGGTGGCCCGGCGGCGCCTCGAGACCATTGCCGAGTTCCGCTGTGACGACTGGGCGCGCCAGCAGACCGGTCGCCCATCGGCCCTCGCCCGCTGCTTGACGGAAGTCGCCGGCTGGACCGTCGGCGAGACTTCGCCGGTGCTCGCCCCCGGCATGGTCGGCCGGCGCTCCGGTCTCGCCCAACGGGTCGAGCGTCTGCTGTCGCCTTCCACCGATGATTCTTCGGCCGGCCGAATGCTGGTCGTGGCCGCGGTCGCCGGGCTCCTTCTCACCGCGACCCTGGCCCCGAGCGTCCGCCTCGAAGCCGGCTCGGAAGCGACCGAGAGCGATCGTCCAACGGCCACCGTCACCACCACCAGCCCGTCCGGAGAGTCCCAGGACCGCAACGGTGGCTGGTCGATCGACAACCCCGACGAAGAGTCATCGAGCGACGACTGGATGGCGCGGCAAGCAGCCCGCGAGGCCGAGCACGAGCACGACTTCCACCTGGAGATCGGCGACTTTGAAGGCATGGAAGCCCTCGAGGCCCTGGAAGGACTCGAAGCCCTCGAAGGACTCGAGGCGCTGGAAGCGCTGGAAGGGTTCGAGGCCCTCGCCGGCCTCCAGGAGCTCGCAATCCTCGGCGAGTACGAGGCCTTCGAAGGACTCGAGGAGATGAGCTTTGCGGGCATCGAAGACCTCGCCGCCTTCGAAGCCCTCGGGGAGATGGTGGCGATCGAGCTCGACTTCGAACCCTTCGAGCTCGCCGAGCTGGAGAACCTCACCGAGGAACTGACGCTCCAGCTCGAGCACCTCCCGGAGCTCGGTGAAGAGATCGAGGCCGTGGCACGGGCCATCGAGGCCGAAGCGATCGCCGGAGAAGCGATCGACGACGAGATGGTGGCGCATCTCAACGAGCTGGTCGCCGAAGCCGTCCGCTTCGACTCGGCGGCCATCGAAGAGATCTCGCGCCGGGCCCGCGAGATCGCGCTCCACGCGCAGCCGGATCCGGAGGCGATCGAGCGAATCCAGCGCCAAGCCCGCGAGATCGCCGAGCGACAGCGCCCCGATCGCGAAGAGATCCAGCGGTTGCAACGCCAGGCTCGCGAGTTGGCGCAGCGGCATCGTCCGAGCGAAGAAGAGCTCGCGCGCATCCGAGAGCAGGCCCGGCAGATCGCCGAGCAGAACCGCCCCGACCGCGAGGCCATCGAGCAACTGCAACGCCAAGCCCGCGAGCTGATGGAACGGCAGCGCCCCAACCGCGAAGCCATCGAGCGCCTGCAGCGCCAAGCCCGAGAGCTCGCCGAGCGACAGCGCCCCGATCGCGAGGCAGTCCAGCGACTGCGCCGAGAGGCCCGCGAGCTCGCCGAACGCCATCGTCCCGACCGCCAGGAAGTCGAGCGACTGCGGCGCGAATCTCGGGCCCAGGTCGAGGAGTCGCGGGCTCGCCTGAAAGAGACTCGCCGCAGCCATCGCGAGGAGCTCCACCGACAGCACGAGGAGCATCTCGAACGCAGCCACGAGCACCGCGAGCTGAGCCGTGAGAAGCACCTCGATGCGCGACGCAAGGTCCTCGACGAGCGGCGCCGCCGGCTCGAAGAGCGACAGCAGGCCCTCGAGCTCGAGCGACAGCGCATCCGCGAGGAAGCCGAGCGGCTCGATGCCGAGCAACGTCGCCAGGACGAACCCTAGTCCGACCGAAGTCGGGTCAACCCGACTTCGTCACCGGATCGCTTCTCACCAGATTCGCGATCCGCCGACAGCTCGTTTTCGTCACCAGGGGTGCCCCCAGCGGGGCACCCCTTCGCTGTTTGAAGGACCTCCCCCCAGCCCTGCCGCATCCGTTTCCAAGAGGTGGTCGAAGAGATGGGTTGTAAGGCAATTGACGAAGACCGGAGCGGCCGCCCGGCGTCTCGACAAAGAAAAACAACACCCGACCCGAGACCCGAGGAGAATGACCATGAAAAAGACCACCACCCTGATCCTGAGCTTTGCCGTTCTGGCCCTCTGCAGCCTGCCCGCCTTCGCCGGCCACCACACCAAGTCCAGCAGCCCGGACATCGTCGATACGGCGGTCGCCGCCGGCAGCTTCAACACCCTCGCCGCCGCCCTCGGCGCCGCCGATCTGGTCGACGCCCTCAAGGGTGACGGACCGTTCACCGTCTTCGCACCCACGGACGAAGCCTTCGCGAAGCTCCCGAAGGGCACCGTGGAAAACCTCCTCAAGCCCGAGAACCGCCATCAGCTCAAAGAGATCCTCACCTACCATGTGGTCTCCGGTCGCCTGCCCGCCTCCAAGGTGATTTCGCGCAGCGGCGCCCAGACCCTCAGCGGTAAGCCGGTCTCCTTCGAGGTCGATGGCTCCTCGGTCAAAATCGGCGGCGCCACGGTGGTTCAGGCGGACGTCACG
The DNA here is from genome assembly GCA_039028635.1 of Acidobacteriota bacterium. NCBI lineage: Bacteria > Pseudomonadati > Acidobacteriota > Acidobacteriota bacterium. The sequence continues at coordinate 1,640 of JBCCHV010000034.1, read as the reverse complement.
GCCAGCAACGGCGTCATCCACGTGATCGACACGGTGCTGCTGCCCAACTGACCATGACAGTAGCCGAAGTCACGGAGAGGCTTCCCTCTCCGTGGCAGTTTGCATACGATGAGCGAGATGCTGAACAAGATCCCCGAACTCCGATGAGCCTCCTCGGCCGCATCGCCCGTGGCGAACAGGACGCCGTCGACGAGTGCATCCAGCACTACGGCGGGTTGGTCTGGAGCTTGGCACGACGGCTCTCGCCGTCCACCAGCGATGCCGAAGACGCAGTCCAGGAGATCTTCCTTTCGTTGTGGAAGAACGCCGCCAAGTTCGACGCCAGCAAGGCATCCGAAAAGACTTTCATCACCATGATCGCCCGCCGCCGCCTGATCGACCGCAATCGCCGCACCCAGCGTCAGCCGGACCTGCGGCCGATGCCCGCCGCCGGTGAAGTCGCCGGCTCCCAGCATCGCGCGATCGAGAACAGTGCCGAAGCGGCGATGGCGGCGCGCGCCCTGGAGCAGCTCAAGCCGGAGCAGCGCCGGGCGCTGGAGCTGTCGATCTACTACGGCATGTCCCACCGCGAGATCGCCGATCGCACCGAGACCCCCCTCGGCACGGTCAAATCGCATATCGCGCGAGGCCTGACCCTGGTGCGACAGGCGCTGGCATCGAGTGGTGGTCTGTCCAATCGGGAGGTGCTGTCATGAGCCACCAGGCCCAAGATCGCCTCTTCGAGCTGATGGCGACCCAAGCCACCGAAGGACTGGGCCTCGCCGAGAGCAGCGAGCTGGCCCGGCTCCTCGAGGACCACTCCGAGATTCGTCCCGAGGAGTTCGAGCTGGCGGCGGCGGCGATCGACGAAGCCATGGCCGGCCCGATCCAAGAGATGCCGGCGCAGCTCGCCGCCAAGGTGCGCAACGACTCCCAGTCCTTCTTCGCCGAGCGGCCACGGCCGGCCGTCGAAGATCCGCCCGCGACGCGGGTCTCCTGGGGACCTTGGCTGGTGGCGGCGGCGGGTCTGCTGCTGGCGATCCTCGGCTGGTGGCCGCGGACCGCTCCGGTGGTCCCCTCGCCCACCACGGCGGAGATCCGCAGCAACCTGCTCCGCGATTCGCCGGACGCACAGCAGATCGCCTGGACCGCTACCGAGGACCTCGCCGCTCGCGGTGCCGAGGGCGACGTCGTCTGGAGCTCGGCGCTGCAGCAAGGGTTCATGCGCATTCGCGGCCTCGAGGTCAACGATCCCGGCCAGGTTCAGTACCAGCTGTGGATCTTCGACAAGACCCGAGACGAGCGTTATCCGGTGGATGGAGGAGTCTTCGACATCCCCGCCGGTGCCTCCGAAGTGGTGATCCCGATCGCTTCCAAGCTGCAGGTCAACGAGCCCTTCCTGTTCGCCATCACCGTCGAGCCGCCTGGCGGCGTGGTGGTTTCGAGCCGGGAGCGCATCGTGCTGACGGCGGCGGTCTAGCAGGCTGCTGAAAAAGTCTTGACTCGGCGCATCTTTGGTCCTCGAGAGTTCCCGAGCCCGTGGGGCGTGGCGGCGGCGAAAGCCGCCGAGGTCGGGGGTGAAGGCGCACGACATGTGCGTGCGCCTGAGGGGGGCGCCTTTAGCCCCCCTGAAACAAACAGCAGGCGCTGAATAAGTCGCC